>DASVGM010000763.1:0-12202 GCA_036379555.1 Pirellulales bacterium
GTCATTCCAGATTGAAGCGGAAAGGGCGTGTCGGTAAGGCGAATTGTAAAGTAGCCCCCGGATCACACCGATGGGCACGTCACTCGTCGCCCTTCCTCGGCCGCTTCTTTGCCGCGCCCTTTTTCCACGCGGCCTCCAGTCGCCGTACGAACCTCGCGTGCTCAGGTGACGCGAGACCGTCGTTCAGAACGTCAATCATGCGTTTCAAGTCGCCGCGAACGAGCGCCTGGGTGTCGATCCAGAGGCCGGCAAACCGCTTGCTTTTGAGGATGCCGTCGCTGGGCAGCTTCCGCACGCGACCGCCGGCCAGATCGAACCAACAAACCTGGCGATCCTCCAGGCAGACCACAACGTACTCCGCGACACCGCGGCGCTGGTAATCGTCTTTCTTTTGGTGCAGGTCAATCGCCGCCGTGCTATGCGCGACCTCAATGATGAATTCCGGGCCGCCGTGAATGTATTCGTCCTCGGTGCTCGTGGCGCCGCCGAACTCCGGCAGCACTCGTAAGAGCAAGTCGGGCTGCGGTTCGCTCTCCTCACCCAAGATCACCGTGGTGTTGTGCGCCGCTTCGACGCCTGGCGTCGCCAGGCGATAGAGCCCCAATAACGTGGACAGATCAACCTCGCAAATACCATGCGGCCGACGTTGCGGCGACGCCATATAAACGGTTCCGTTGATTAACTCGAATTTGATGTGGTCGGGATACTGCTCGTAGCGTCGGTGGAATTCGGCCTGCGAAAGTCGATCGCCGCTATGCAAGGGCGGCACGGTATAGGTTTGCGCTGTCGGTTTCGCGCCGCTTCTAAGCAACATCGTTCTGGCCCTGAAGTTCCTCGTTACCGTTTCATCCAAATCTCTAAGGTGTCGTGGGGCGGCTCGCCGAGCCGTCTTTCGCTTCCAGACGGGCCGGCGGCCCGCCCCACGGCGACTTTTCGGATAAACTCTAAAAACGCCGGCGGCCGGCAACCGCATCAGACGCAGGCCGCGAAGTCAGTATCCCACCATTATAAGGGCGACAACCATCGGCAATCAACGATACTGCACGCGGCACTTTGGCCTTCCGCTTGCCGCGTTTGGTCGATCTGCCGGAATTCCTCTTCGCGATCGTTTACGCCGATTCTCCCGGTAAGGCCGAATGCATCGCCGCCGAGGGCCGCTTTGATTGTCTTACCCAAGGTTTATGTCGTAGGATGTAGCATGTTGACCACCACCTCCCTTCATTTTTCGCTGCAAGGCTATCAGCGGACAGAATGACCCCCAACGAACTACTTGCCGCGTCGCGGCATTGGCATGATTCAGGCAACCTGGCTCAGGCGGAAACCGGTTACCGGCAACTGTTGGTGAACGAGCCGGCGAACGCCGAACTTTGGTATTTACTGGGCACCGCGTCGCAATCGCTGGGAAAACTCGGCGAGGCAAAGGCCGCGTTTGAGCGCTCGGTTTCGCTCAAACCCGGCTTCGCGCCGGCCCACAACAGCTTGGGAATCACGCATGCCCAGCAGGGCCGCGCGCGCGAGGCGGAAAAATGCTTCGCCGCGGCCGTCGATGCCGATCCCAGTTTCGCGCATGCCCACAATAACCTCGGCAACGCGCGCAAAGAACAAGGCCGACTTGAGGAAGCTCTCGTCTCTTATCAGCAAGCGGTGCGGCTCAAACACGACTTCGCCGAGGCGTACAATAATCTTGGCAATTTGCAGCGCGAACTAGGGCAACTCGACGAAGCGCTGGCCAACTGCCGGGAGGCATTGCGGCTGAGGCCCGACATGCCCGACGCGCTGAACAACCTGGGCGCGGTCCATACCGCGAAACGCCAATGGTCTGAGGCGGCCGACTGTTTTCGTAAAGCGCTCACCTACCGGCCTGATCATGCCGAGGCCTGCGGCAACCTGGCCATGGCGCTGCGCGAGTTGGGCGAGATCGAGGAAGCAATTGTTCATTTCCGCCATGCGTTGCGGTTGCGGCCCGACTTCGCCGAAGCCCACGGCGCGCTGGCCATGGCGCTTTCGCAGCAGGGCGATTTGGAAGGCGCCTTGGCCAGTTGCCGCGAGGCGCTGCGGCTGAAGCCGGAACTGGCGTCGGCCCATTTGAGCATGGGCTTTCTACTCTCCGAACTGGGCCGGCGCGATGAGGCGATCGCCTGCTGCGATCGGGCACTGGAGCTGGAGCCTGATCTGCCCGACGCCCACAAGAATCGCTCGCTCATTTGGCTCCTGGAAGGCAAGCTCGCCGAAGGTTGGCAAGAATATGAGTGGCGTTGGAAGTGTCCTGAGTTGCCGGAGCGTCCGTTCCAGCAGCCGCTCTGGGACGGCGCGCCGCTGGCCGGGCGAACGATTCTGTTGCACGCCGAGCAGGGGCTGGGCGACACGCTGCATTTCATCCGCTACGCTTCGCTGGTGCGCGATCGCGGCGGCCGGGTTCTTCTCGTCTGCCAACGGCCGCTGGTCTCGCTGCTGGCCCGCGCGCCGGGTGTGGAGCAAGTTGTCGCTCAGGGCGATCCGATTCCTGCCTTTGACACCCACGCGCCCCTCTTGGGCTTGCCGCGCATCTTTGGCACGACGCTGGAAAATGTTCCGGCGCAAGTGCCGTATCTTATTCCTGATGCCGCGGCGGCCGCGCGCTGGCGCGATGAGCTATCGGCGACGCCCGGCTTGAAGATCGGCATCGCCTGGCAAGGCAGCCGCACGCACCGCCGCGATCGCGGCCGCTCCATTCCGCTGCGCTTGTTCGCTCCGCTAGCCGATCTGCCGGGCGTGCAACTCTACAGCTTGCAGAAAAACTTTGGCCAAGAGCAACTCGCCCAGGTTGCCTTTCGCGACCGTGTGATCGATCTCTCGTCGCGGTTGGATACGTTTGACGACACGGCCGCCGTCGTTGACGGACTCGACCTGGTGATCGCCTGCGATACGTCGCTGGTTCACTTGGCCGGCGGGCTGGGCAAACCCACTTGGATCGCCATTACCGCCGTGCCTGATTGGCGCTGGCTTTTGGAGCGTGAAGACAGCGTTTGGTATCCCACCGCGCGGCTTTTCCGGCAGCGCAAACGCGGCGACTGGCAGGAGGTTTTTGAGCGCATGACGACGACGCTGGCCGCGCAGTTGGGCGTTGCGGCGCCGAGCCGTCGCCGCGAAGAAGCATCCTCTAAGAATCCGCCCGTCGAGCGCGTTGTTGTCTCGGCCATCCCTTCTAAACAGGAGAACGCACCTTTGCCCACCATGCAAACCAAGGTTGTTTCGGGACCGGTGAGTTTTGACGAAGCGCGCCGTCAGCATCAGGCGGGCAACGTCGAGCAGGCGGTCGGTCTTTATCGGCAGGTGTTGCTGAAAGAACCCAACAACGCCCAGGCGTGGTATCTGATGGGCGCGGCCTTCGCGCAGCTTGGCCAGCACGACGACGCGCGGGCCAGCTTGCGGCAGGCCACCGGCGTCAACCCTTGGCATATCGAGGCGCACAACCATTTGGGCGTCGTGCTGGCGCAGCAGGCTCTGCTCGATGAAGCCATCGGCAGCTTCCGCCGGGCGCTGGAATTGCGGCCCGACCATCTGGAGGCGCTCAACAATCTTGGTTTGGCGCTGTTGCGGCAAGACAAGCCCAGCGAGGCGATCGCCATTTTTCAGCGGGCTTTGGCCATCAAGCCCGACGACGACAAGGCACGGCACAACCTCAACCGCGCGCTGCGGGAGCAAGGCCACTTTGAAGAACTGCTCACCAGCCAGCGGCAAGCGGTCGGCCAATACCCGCAATCGGCCCAGGCGCACAACGACCTCGGGCTGACGCTCTACGAACAAGGCCGTTTCGACGAAGCGGCGGCGGCGTTCCAAAGCGCCCTGGAGGTCAAACCCGATCTCGCCGAAGCCCACAACAACCTGGGGCTTGTGCAGGCGGCCGGGTCCAAGCTCGACGAAGCTATCGCCTCGTATCGCCGCGCGATTGTCTTAAAGCCGTCGTTCGCCGAGGCGCACAACAACCTGGGCATCGCCCTGCGGCAAGCGGGGCAGGCCGAGGCCGCCGTGGCAAGCTGCCGCGAAGCGGCTCGCCTCAAACCGGAGTTGCCCGAAGCCCACAACAACCTGGGCAGCGCGCTGGAGGAAGTCGGCCGTTATGAAGAAGCCATCACCGTTTTGCACGAATCGCTGCGTGTGAAGCCCGACTTCGCCAAAGCCCACAACAACCTGGGCATCGCCTATTGGTATCTCGGCCGCTTTGACGAAGCGGCCAAGAGCTATCGCCGGGCGACCGAGTTGATGCCCGAAATGGCCGAAGCGCACAACAACTTGGGCAACGTGCTCCGCGACCAGGGCGATTACGCCGGCGCGGAAGCCTGTTATCATCAAGCGGCCGACTTAAAACCCAACTACGCCGATCCGCATTGGAATCAGTCGCTGCTGTGGCTTTTGCAGGGCGACTTCGAGCGCGGCTGGCAAGAATACGAATGGCGTTGGAAGCTCAAAAACTTCAAGCCCCGCGCCTGCGAGCAGCCGCTTTGGGACGGCTCTTCGTTGGAGGGAAAAACGATTCTGCTGGCGGCGGAGCAAGGGCTGGGCGATACCATTCAATTCATTCGCTACGCGCCGCTGGTCAAGGCTCGCGGAGCGCGCGTGCTGGCCGAGATTCAGCGCCCGCTCAAGGCGATCTTGAGCACCTGCGCGGGCATCGATCAGTGGCTGGTGCAGGGCGAACCGGCGGCCGAATTCGACACCTACGCAACGCTCTTGAGCTTGCCCCTGTTGCTAGGTACGACGCTGCAAACCGTGCCGGCCGAGGTTCCTTATCTCTGGGCCGATCCGGAGTTGATCGACGCCTGGCGCGATGAAATCAAAGCACTGCCGGGACTTAAAGTGGGCATCGCCTGGAAGGGAAGCCCGCAAAACCGAACCGACCGCGGCCGTTCGCTGCCGCTGGCGCTTTTCGAGGTCTTGGCGAAGGTGCCGGGCGTGACGCTGGTCAGTCTGCAAAAGGGGCAAGGTTCCGAGCAGATCGCGGAAGTCGCCGACCGTTTTCGGGTGATCGACTTAGGCGAGCGGCTCGACGCCACGGCTGGTCCATTCATGGATACGGCCGCGATCATGGAACATCTGGACCTGGTGATTACCTGCGATTCGTCGCTGGCGCATTTAGCGGGCGCCCTGGGAGTGCCGGTGTGGATCGCGTTGATGCTCACGCCCGACTGGCGTTGGCTCACCGGCAGTGGCGGCAGCCCCTGGTATCCGACGGCGCGGCTCTTTCGCCAAACGCAGGTGGCGGACTGGCCCGGCGTCTTCGATCGCATGGCGGCGGCGCTGGAAAAGCTCGTTTCAAAACCTTGAGTGTAGTGCCTTGTCCACGCTAAGCTTTCGGGTGCTGCGGGGCGGTCGCCGTGTAGGATGGGCTTCCTAGCCCGTCACCAAGCGAACCTGACGGGCCAGGAGGCCCATCCTCCAGTCGCGTCGAACCTGAAAACTAAGAGGCTATCCGAAAACTCGGATTTCGCCGTGGCGGCGTATCGTGGGGCGGCTCGCCGAGCCGTCTTTTGCAGTCAGACGGGCCGGCGGCCCGCCCCACGGCGAGTTTTCGGATAGCCTCTAAGTCTGGACAAGGCAGTAGGCTTTCCCTCGTTTGGCGGTTTCCGAGATCGCGAAGGCGACGTTGCCGAGTTACGTGGATTGGCCGACATCATCAGGACCGCCAAAACGGCCGACGACTTGTGCCGGCGCCAAGAAGCTAAGGCCATGCAGGTTAAAAACCCGCGACTCCCCGTTGACAACCGGGAGAAAGTGTCGCAAACTGCTATCACTGAACACGTTGCCCACGTGGCGGAATTGGCAGACGCGCTAGATTCAGGGTCTAGTGTCCTCACGGACGTACAGGTTCAAGTCCTGTCGTGGGCATTCGGTCGCTTTTATGGGTACTTCACGCGGCGACCATGAGCTAGTCTCATTTTCCCCCCCTAAAGTCCAAGGCAAAGCAGTCGTCGCGTAGGATGGGCTTCCTAGCCCGTCACCAATCGAACGTGACGGGCCAGGAGGCCCATCCTCCAGTCGCGTCGAACCCTAAGATGAAGTCTGGACAAGGCACCAGGCGATGTCTCATTTTTCCCCCATAAAGTACAAGTCAAAGTGGTCATCGCGCGGCCCAGGCTCGAAAAAATTCCTGGGCGTGATTGGGGAGATTTCTTTTAAGTCTTTGTCTGCTGGTGCTTTGCGCTGACAAGATCAGTATTGACTCAACACCCAGGCCGGTTATAATTCCGGCGCATGGCAAATTCGGCAAGCCTGGAAGGAACGGAGAGGCCTGTCAATTGCAAAAAAGCTAGGTTGTGAACGGTTTACGGACACAGCGAGCTAAGGGCTAAATTCGTTTTGGCGTTACACGGAGGATTAGGAACTTCCCTCGTCTGTCACGTTGACGGCCCGTCGGAAGTCCCGCTGAGACTAGCCTTACCATCGGCTAGGAAGAAGGGTGGTTAGCGATAATTATGAAAACTGTGTTCACCACGGGAGAGGCGGCTAAGATCTGCAAAGTCAGTCAGCAGACCATTATCCGCTGTTTTGATTCTGGACAACTGAAAGGGTTTCGGGTTCCCGGCAGCCGCTTTCGCCGCATTCCGCGCGACCAGTTGTTTCATTTCATGCGCGACAACGGCATTCCCACTGATGCCTTGGAAAGCGGCAAGCGCAAGGTGCTGCTCGTCGATGACGATCAAGAATTGGTCGAGTTGATCACCGACGTGCTCGAACGCGACGGTCGCTTTGAGGTGCGCACGGCCAATAACGGCTTCGACGCCGGCATGATGGTCAAGGAGTATCGCCCCGACATCATCGTGCTCGACGTGATGCTGCCCGACATCAACGGCAAAGAAGTTTGCCAGCGCGTGCGCAGCGACAGCACCATGGACGAAGTGCGCATCATTTGCATTTCGGGCATGGTCGAGGAAGATAAGATCGACGATCTGCGTTTATCGGGCGCGAACGACTTCATGCACAAACCGTTTGAAGTCGACGCCCTGATCGATCGGATGTGCCAGTTGTTGGAGCTGGAAACGGCGTCGGCCTTGATGCGATAGCGTCAGCCGGTAGCCGATTTCGTGAGAAGGCTGGTCGCGGTAGTGCCTTGTCCACGCTGAATTTTCGGGTGCCGCGTGGCGGTCGCAGTGTAGGATGGCCTTCCCAGGCCGTCACCAAGCGAACGTGACGGGCCAGGAGGCCCATCCTCCAGTCGAGTCGAACCCGATAATTAAGTCTGGACAAGGCAGTAGCAGGGCTTCGGAGAGAATTCTCACGAATTCCGCTACGCAGTATGCATCGCCTCGACCGAGGCCGGTGAATAATCCGGGCTTGCCGCGCCGCGATGCGAGTTTACGATGCTTTGGTTGCCCCATACCGAAAATGACCGCTGCCGCTGGCCGCTGTCCGACTTTTCGGCGGCGGGATTGTTGTCGGCCAAAGCCGCCCGGAACGAACCGGCCGTGGCGGCGGTTCGCGCCGCGTTGGAACACGATGCCGCGTTCAGCCTGTGGGCGGTCTGCCGCGCCCGGGCCGACGGGCACAACCATTTACCAACGTGCGATGCCCTGGCTGATTGGCTGGCAACCAACTCGGCGCGCGTCCTGGCCTGGCCGGACGACGTCGAGCAGGCGCCCGGTGAGCCCGCGTGGTTGGCTCGCCACCGGCGACTGTCGGCCATCAGCGTGGCGGTCGCCCGGCGTGCCAGGCAACAGGCTGGCGCATCGTCTGAGTTTGGGCGGCAGGCTTATTTATTGGGCTTGTTGCATCTGGCCGATGAATGGAGGGAATTGGGCGGTGCGCCGGCGGCAGGCCGCCAGGCGCCGATTTTTCCAGACTGGCTGGTCGCGGCGCTCGCTGAGCTTGCTGACGCCGCGGCGCGGAGCGCCACGGAAGCGGTTCGCCTGGTCGCCAGCGCCAGGCGAGAATGCGATGAGATGGCGGCGCTGGAGGAATACGATCGTTTAACCGCGACGGGTCCGCTGACCGGCGCCGCTCTCGCTGCGGCCGCGCAGTGTCTGCCGTTGGTGGCAGGTTCGCGCGCCTTCGATGAACGGTTCACCGCGGCGAAACTGGCGGCGCTGGCCGAATTCGCGGCGGGGGCCGGCCATGAGATCAACAACCCCATCGCCGTTATTTGCGGCCGCGCTCAACTTCTGCTGGAGGCCGAAACCAGCCCGCAACGGCGCCACGAGTTGGCGGTGATCAACACCCAGGCGATGCGCGTTTTTGAGATGATCTCCGACATGATGCTCTTTGCCCGCCCGCCTGAGCCTAAGCTCGCCGCGTGTGACGTGGCGGTCGTGGCGAGGCAGGTGGTGCTAGAACTGCAATCGAAAGCCGCCGACCGGCAGGTGGCGTTGCGTTTTGAAGGCGGCGGCGGTTCGTTCGTCGCAAACGCGGATGCCACGCAAATTGCGGTCGTGGTGCGCGCGCTCTGTGAGAACGCAATGGCGGCCGCTCCGCGCGGCGGATATGTCGTGGTTGGCGTTGAGCGGGGCCGTGTGGACGGTGAATCGGGCGAAGTTCTGCTCTCCGTATCCGACAACGGGCCTGGCATTGCCCCCGCGGTGCGCGAGCATTTGTTCGACCCTTTTTTTAGCGGCCGGCAAGCTGGCCGAGGGCTGGGAATGGGCTTGGCGAAAGTAGGGCGCATCGTCACCGGCCACGGCGGCGGGATTGAAGTCCGCACCGGAGCTGCCGACGGCAGCACCTTGACGGTTTCATTGCCGGCGGCAAGGAACATCCACTAGTCAGCGTGCTGGCAGCCCGCATGTTCGAGTATCGCGTTTTCGATCGGCGCGTGCTCTGGCGAAGAATGGTCAGGTTGTTGGCCGGCCGCTTCGGTTTCCTGCCATGCGCCGTGCAACTCGGACAAGACTCGCGACAGAACACAATGCTTGTTCCAGCGTTGATACCAGCGGTGAATGGTGCTGTCGTCACCGAACTCTTTGGGCAATTTGTTCCAATGGCAGCCGGTACGCAGGCGGTAGAGAATGCCGTTGAGCACGCGGCGCCAGTCGGCCGGTTTTCTGCCTGGCCCCTTGCGCGGCGGACAATCTTCGATCAAAATCGGCAGAATGCGCTGCCAAGCCTCATCGGAAATGCGCCAAAGTGGTTCGGGTTGGTCGTCGAAATATTGTTCGGTAATCATGGACTTTCCTCCTGAGTCTCCCGCTGGTCAAGCCTCCCGCTGGTGAACGCAAGTGGCGTGCCAATTTTGCGGATATTGAATCGCATCGCCTGATTGGCGGGCAATGCGGAGTGAAGAGCCTCATCAAGAACCGGTGCGACGTAAGCACGGCAACGCCAATTCTGAGACAGGCGCCAAGCCCACACGAGGGGCGTTTCCCAGCCAAGCGGTGGCCAATCGCCGTGCCGATTGTATGCGGACAACGCCTGCGAACGAAGCAACATCATGGGCCAGCGACGATAGCTTTAGCATACCCCATGACATGCACCCACCGCAATTGCCGCTCGGTTCACTGCCTTGGTTCACCGGGCCATGACGTTCGGGCACGCGAGGCTCTTGACGTGGGGCCGGCCGTGCGTCAAATTGGTCTAGTGGATTGTGTTCTTCGAGGGCGATTAGCTCAGTTGGTTAGAGCACCAGCTCGACAAGCTGGGGGTCACTGGTTCGAGTCCAGTATCGCCCATTGCAACCTGGCCGCACGGCGGCGACAAACCAAAAGGTCGCGTGTCCCACTCTTCACGACGCGGGGACATAGGGCAGCCGGCGGACACTGATCTACCCGCACCGGCATTCGTTGTGCCGATAACTTCTCCGGCGGCCGGCCGAAGAACGCGATCCGACGCTGGTTGAGCGAATTCAGGCGATCGTCGATCCCAGCAGCCAGGCGGACCCAAAATTCCAGACCTCGTTGGCCTTCACGCGGATCACGGCCAAAGCAGTGCGGGCGCAGCTCGCTTCCTAAATGGAGCTTCGTGATCAAACCCAATTCCCGGTAGTTTATTACCTGCCGGCCGCCTCAAAGCAGTCGAGACGCATCGTCATGGTTCCGCGGCAAGACGCACTTGTTATACTGACGGCACAACCAACGGAGAGTGATCTTGAATCATGAACGACTGTGGGCGCCCTGGCGTTTGGGATACGTCAAAGGCGATCGCACGCCGCCAAACCCCAGCGCCGAGCCACAGCTTCCGCCCGACGCCGACGCGGGCTGCTTTCTCTGCCGCGCGGCGGCCGAGCGCCGCGACCGCGAAAACCTCGTCATCGAACGCGGGCGGCACACCGTCGTCATGCTCAATCGATATCCCTATAACAACGGCCATTTGCTTGTCGCCTGTCAGCGCCACGTGGGCCAGCTCGATGAACTTTCCGCCGAGGCCAATGCCGAAGCGGTGGAAACCATCGCGCGGCTGACCAGGCTGATCGCCGGCGCCATGAACGCCGATGGTTTCAACGTCGGGCTGAATCTGGGCAAGGCGGCCGGGGCCGGCGTGCCCGGACATTTGCATTGGCATGTCGTGCCACGCTGGCAAGGCGACACGAACTTCATGCCGGTGCTGGCCGGCGTCGATGTCATTCCGCAAGCGCTCGATGAACTGTGGAGCGTGCTCACCGACGCGCTCGCCACGCTGCCGAAAAGGACGGGGCCATGAACGCTCCCGCCGCGGCCGCGGCGCCACAGGCCACGGTCGATCCACGCTTGAGCGAGCGCGAGCGGGTGCTGCTGGCGCCCTACGCCATGCATAGCGCAAAGTCGGCGGGCAGAAAACATGCCGAGCCGCCGCACCCGTATCGTGGCCCGTTTCAACGCGATCGCGACCGCATCGTCCATAGCGCCGCCTATCGCCGCTTAAGCGCGAAGATGCAGGTCTTCACCGGCGAGATGGGAGATTATCACCGCACGCGTTTGACGCATACCTTGGAAGTGGCTTCGGTGGCGCGGACCATCGCCAGGGCCATGCAGTTGAACGAAGACCTGGTCGAGGCGCTGGCCTTGGCCCATGATCTCGGCCACCCGCCGTTCGGCCATGCCGGCGAAGACGCGCTCGACGCGCTGCTGGCCGAGGAAGGCGGTTTTTCGCACAATCGGCAAGGGCTGGTGACCGTGGAGGAACTTGAGCAGCGGTATCCTGATTTTCCCGGTTTGAACCTGTCGCTGGAGGTTTTGGAGGGGCAAGAGACGCGCGCCGCCAAGCACCAGCCCGCCAGCCAAAAGCCGCTCTTGGAGGTGCAAGCGGTGGAGGCCGCCGACAGCGTGGCCTACGACACCCACGACGCCGATGACGCCTTGCATTTGGGTTTGCTCGAACTGGGAGAGCTATTGCAATTGCCGCTGTGGGCCGAAGCCGAGCGCCGCGTGCGCAGGCGCTACGCCGATCTGACCGGCGACCATCTGCAACGCGCCGTGCTGCACGAGCTTATCGACTGGCAAGTAAGCGAGTTGGTCGAGAGCGCGACGGCGCGGCTGACGGCGGCCGGTATCCACTCCGTCGCCGACGTGCGCGGCTTTCGCGGCAACGTGATCGAAGTCGGCTCCGACC
Source organism: Pirellulales bacterium (assembly GCA_036379555.1). Classification (GTDB taxonomy): domain Bacteria; phylum Planctomycetota; class Planctomycetia; order Pirellulales; family JAICIG01; genus DASSFG01. The sequence goes on from DASVGM010000763.1 coordinate 11,491, forward strand.
TGGCGGAATTGAAGCGCGAGTTGGAGGCTTTTCTTTTCCAACGAGTTTATTGTCATCCGCAAGTGATGCGGCTGCGCGAACGGGCGCAGGAGATGTTGCGCGAGATGTTCCTGGGCTATTTGGCGCAACCGGAGTTGATGCCGCCGCGTTTCGTATCGCGCGGCGAGCGTGTTGGCACGCGGCGCGCGGTGGCTGATTATTTAGCCGGCATGACCGACCGCTTCGCGCAGCAAGAGTACACTCGGCTCTTCGCCAAAACATGTGAAAATACTTCACGCGGGCTGGCATGAGACAATCGGCGCCGGCGGAGGATGGGCCTCCTGGCCTGCGAAAAATCGGTTGTTACGCCCCGACTTGCTTGATACTGGATTTATTCCGCCACGATCGGGGCTTGCCCCCGTCGAGCGATGACTGACTGGCTAGATATACGGCGCCGAACGCGCGCCGTTTTCGCGTTGCATCCGCTGCCTTCGGCAGCGGATGCAACGCGAAAACGGAAAGCATCTGGCGGGGCGTTCGTTCTAGCGTGTCAGTCAGCGCTTCCACCGGGGCAAGCCCGGCGGTGGCGGTGCGGAACAAATCCGGTATGGAATTTCAGCTCGTTATCGTGTCAAAATCGGGCATTTTGCGCAGGCCAAGCTGCGCCTGGGGCGGGTTTCGCCGCTGAGTCGATCGAAGCTTCGTTTCGGGAACGCCAGTAAAAACGGTACAT
>DASVGM010000764.1:0-2799 GCA_036379555.1 Pirellulales bacterium
CCGCTTGCCGGGTGGAGATTCGCGTTGGCCGTCTACACCCGCCGGCCCAGGAAAGTTCCGCTCATTCCTCGACCGCTTGCCCGCCGAAGGCGGGCAAGCGGTCGAGGAATGGGCGCGCCGGTGGGGCGCCCATGTAGACGGCCAGCGTGATCCTCCTCCGGGCGAGCCGGAGGCATCCACGGAACAAAACTGGCGACAATGGCGGGCAGAGCGTCGCTATTTCACCGCGTCCAGAGCATGCTGCACCCGGTTCTTGGGCTGAACGCCGACGAAGGTCTCGACGGGCTGGCCGCCCTTGAACACCATCAAGGTGGGAATGCTGTTCACGCCGAACTTCTGCGCCATCTGCGGGCTGTCGTCGATGTTGAGCTTGCCTATTTTCACAGTACCGGCGTATTCGCCCGCCAATTCCTCGATCATGGGAGCGATCATGCGGCAGGGACCGCACCAGGGCGCCCAGAAATCGACGAGCACCGGTTGGTCGGAATTGAGCACGTCGGAATGGAAATTGTCATCGGTAAACTCGGTGACATTGCCAGCCATGAAAATCGTCTCCTCTAAATCTGCGGGTTGTAGAGCCTATTTCACAACCAACGGGCAGGCGGAAGGCCCACACCACAATGTTCGGCTGGGGAACTGGCTCCAAGTGACAGAATTATAGAAAGGCGGCAAGAGGTGTCAAATCAAGTTTCGACTTGACCGCGGCCGAATCCGCGCGTTATATATTGATATAGCGAATGCGAGAGCGCCGTGAGGCTTTCCGCCCGGCGCGTTGAATCTCAGCTTCTTGCGTGGCGGTTGTCTTGCGATTTCCCCCCCACTGCGGCAAGGCAACCCTGGTGCTTTCTCTCAGCCTGTTCGTCGGCGGACGAGCGTGACGATAGGTTCTGTATGAAACGGGGCGTCCTCTGGGCCCCGTGGCGTGCCGCAGCGCCGCTATGGAGCATCTGTTCCGCCACGAGGAACGCCACAGAGGGCGTTCCCTACAGACACGGGCGATGCCCATCCAACCAAACATCAACGCGGTCACCATCGCGGCGACGAACGCCAGCGGGCCGCGTGACGATTACTTTTTGAGGTAAAATGACTCAGTTTTCCGATCTCGGCCTGGCCGAGCACCTGCTGCGCGCCGTGCGCGATGAAGGTTACCAAACTCCCACTCCCATTCAGGCGCAGGCCATTGGCCCGGTGTGTGAAGGCCGCGATTTGCTCGGCTGCGCTCAGACCGGCACCGGCAAAACCGCCGCGTTCGCCCTGCCGCTTTTGGAGCGGCTCGGCCGGCAGCCCAGCCAGGTCAACGGCCGCGGACGAAAAACCCGCGTGCTGGTGCTGGCGCCCACGCGCGAGCTGACCAACCAAATCGCCGAGAGCTTTCAGACCTACGGCCGGCACGCCCGCGTGCGCTGCGCCTTGGTCTATGGCGGCGTCAGCCAGAACCCGCAAGTGCGGGCGCTCAACCAGGGCGTCGATATTATCATCGCCACGCCGGGCCGATTGCTCGACCTGATGAACCAGGGTTTTGTCGATCTCTCCAAGGTCGAGTCGCTGGTGCTCGACGAAGCCGACCAGATGCTCGACATGGGCTTCATTCACGATTTGCGGCGGATTGTGGCCAAAGTGCCTGCCACGCGGCAAACGCTGTTGTTTTCCGCCACCATGCCGCCCGAAATCCGGCAGCTTGCGGCGAGTTGGCTGCGCGACCCGGTCACGGTGCAAGTGGCGGCCGTTTCCACGCCGGCCGAGCGCATCAGTCAATCGGTCTATTTTGTCGATCAGCGGCACAAGCCGCATTTGCTGGTGCATTGGCTCAAGAACGTCGGTTCGACGCGCACGCTGGTCTTCACGCGCACCAAGCACGGAGCGGATAAAGTGGTGAAGCAGCTTTCCAAGTCGGGCATTCGTGCCGAGGCCATTCATGGCAACAAGAGCCAATCGGCCCGCGAACGCGCCTTGCGGATGTTCAAATCGCAACACCCGCCGGTGCTGGTGGCGACCGACATCGCCTCGCGCGGCCTCGACATCGACGATGTTTCGCACGTGGTGAATTTTGACATTCCGGTCGTGGCGGAGGCTTACGTGCATCGCATTGGCCGCACGGCCCGCGCGGGCGCTTCGGGCGTGGCGATCTCGTTTTGCGATCGCGGCGAACGCGGTCAACTCAAAGCGATTGAGCGTTTGACGCGGCAATCGTTGCGAGTGGAGGCCGATCAGCCGGATTATCCGGCTCGGCCTGAGCCTGAGATTCGCGCCCCTGAGCCGGTGGCGCAGCGGCCTGGGAAGCCCAAGTTTCGCAAAGCGAAGCCGGACAAACGGCGCGGGCACACGTCGGCGGGGCAGTCTGATGCGGGCGCGCGCCGAAAAAAGAAGCGACGGGCGTTCGCGATGGGGCAAAGCGCTGCCAGTTCCCGTTGAGCCGCCGCGCGGCACGACAGTAGACCGCACGGCACTGTTCGCCACCAAGCTTTCGCTTCGGCCAGGCAATGCCACGGCGGAGCGGGACGTCACGGAATTGAGTGGCGATGACCTCCTGTTCTAACCCGGATTAATCACCGGACCCGGTAGAGGCGGCGCACACTGCGTAGCAGAATTCGGCACCGTCTCAAATCGCAACCTGAAGGGTTGAAAGTTGTTACTTCGTTTCGCGATGGCAGCGTTGCACCCTTGATGCCACCCGCTTGCCGGGTGGAGAATCACGTTGGCCGTCTACACGAGGCGTTTGCCACCAACCCCTCTCCGATTTTCCGCCGCTTGCCCGCCTTCGGCGGGCAAGCGGCGGAAAATCGGGGGCTTGAGGAAGGC
>DASVGM010000765.1:0-10303 GCA_036379555.1 Pirellulales bacterium
GGCACGGCACATCTAGCCAGTCAGTCAGCGCTCGACGGGGGCAAGCCCCGATCGTGGCGGAATAAATCTAGTATCAAGCAAGTCGGGGCGCAACAACCGATTTGGCGCAAGGCCAGGATGGGCCTCCTTGCCCGTCACCATTTACGGCGGATGGGCTAGTGTCTTGTCGAAGCTAAAACTATGGATTGGCATCCGTAGGGAACGCCCTCCGTGGCGTTCCGCCGCGTGCCAATGGATCGCCACTTGGCAAGCAGGCGACATCACGCCTTTGCCGAACTACAACGCCGATGGCGGCACGGCCGGCATCCAGGGCACGCGCAGCACGTTGAATTGCGCCATGAATTCCACGTTAAACGGATGCGGCGTGGCCACCGGAGCCACCACTCCCAAGGCCAACGTCGTGCGGCGGTTAAAAATGAACGTCACGCCGGAGGTCAAATTCACCTGGTTGTAATACTGGATCGTGCCGGACACGCCCGGAAAGCCGGTCAAGGCCGCCAGTTCGGGCGTGGCGGTGATGGTTTGCGTTCGCCCGTCAAGCGGCGTGTTGACATGCACTTCAAAGTTGGGCACCACGCCGGTCAAACCGCGCGAAACGTCGCGACGGTAGTAATAGCCAATGCCCAGATCGTTGAACCAGAACGTGCTGTCGTGCGGCGAAAACGGCCGGTCAAGGGATGAAAAGCCCTGCAAAAACAAGCCGTTAAAGGCGGGGCCGATGGAGCGATAAAATGCCATGTATGGCTGAATGCCGCCGTAATGATAAACGCCATTCACCGTGTAGGCCGGCGTGACGCTGGCGATGGTCGATGGCCCGGTGGGAGCCGTCACCGCGGCGCCCACCGAAAGCACGTTTCCGCCCTGAGGATCAAAAATCAGGGCCTGCTTGTAGATCATCGTCAGGTCGCCAGTGTTACCGCGCGTGCTCGTGCCCAGGCCGAAGGTGCCGATGGAGCCGGGCGTGAGCGTGTTGGCAATCGTGCCGGGGTCGGCCGTGTAAAATGGCAACACCATGCCGAACGACGCGCGGTTCTGCATAAACGTGCGTTCAAAGCCGAACGTCTCGCGTGTGATGGCGGTCGTGTCGCCCACCTGGCGGAAATACTCCGAAGTGACGTAGACGCGGTTGCGGGGCCAGGGGCTTTCGTTATTGGCTATCTTAAACGTATGAAACGAAAACGGCGCGGCCAACTGCGTTCCGTAAGGCTGGTTTATCGTGCAGTTCAATTGCACCTGTCCGCCGAGCGCGCCGCCGGTGAGAAAGTCGCCCATCATGTACGATCCGCTCGCCTGCGGGCTGCGCGCGCGGCCGACATCGCCGGCCAGCGAGTCGTTGTTGTTGTTGTTGTTGTTCTGGGCGTTCTGCTGCAGGTTCCGCTCGGTCGATGGAGCCGGCGACTGACCGGGCCGTTGAGGCGTGGCCGACCGCGCGGGCGCGCGCGGCGCGGACCCACGGGACGGGTTGGCGCGCGACGGCGGCTTGGCGGGCGGAAGTTTGCCGGGCGCGCGGGCCCCGGGTTGGGCGGCTGTCATCACCGCCGTGGTTGTGGTCGCCGGGTCGCTGTTGGGGCGATCGAAATCGCCTGTGGTCAGAGCGACGCCGGTCTCAGCCGGACCAGGCGGTGTGCGCACAACGACACTCTTGCGGTTGGTTGTGGTAATTGGCGCCAATAATGCCGGCGCCGTTGATTCGGCAATTTGGCCAAAACTTACCGTTTGGCTGCAAATGCACAAAATAAACGGAATGCAAGCCGGCGAACGCTTCATTACACACGCTTCCACACACACGAACAATCGACGACGCTGGGCAGAACCAGCCCGACCTAGGTATATGCATTGTTCTCGGCACGCTGGCGGTAATGAGATAAGCCGTTTTAGCAGTTGGAAAGAGGGCGATTTTTAGTTTGACGCTTCCACGGGCAATGAGCCGCGCGCCGGCTGCGGCCGCCGGCCGTCGTGATAAAAAGTGCAGTTACGGCCGGCGGCCTTCGCCGCGCGTACCGCGTCTTCGGCGCGCTTGAGCAAAGCGACCGCATCGCCGCCGCGTTCATATTCCGCCACGCCCGTGCTGACGGTGACGGTGATCTCCGCCGTCTCCGACTTCAGTTTGCAAGCGGCCACGGCTCGGCGAATGCGGTCGCCCACCGTCAGGGCGTCGTGCAGTTGCGTATCGACGAGCAGCAGCGCCAGCTTGTCTTCGTGATAGCGCGCCGCCACGTCGATGTGTCCGCGGATGGCGGTGCGCACAATCTGCGTCACGGTGCGGAGCACCACGTCGCCCATCAGGTGTCCGCGAATGCGATTGAAACCGGTCAGGTTGTCCAGGTCGATCACGATCAACGCCAGCGGCAGATGGGCCAGATTGTGCTCGGCGATGCGATGCCGCAGCGCCTCAAAAAAGCTGCGGCGATTGAGCAGGCCGGTCAGCGGATCGGTGTGCGCATCGACCGGCATCGCTTGCAGTTGCCGCGCCAACGCGAGCAGGTCTTCTTCCATCACGCGATGCGCCATTTCGGGCGACTCGTCGCGCGCAATCGCCGCGCACGCGCCGCCGTCGTGCGCGAAGGCGGCGTTGCCGCCCGCGTCGTGCGAAGCCGCCAAGGCCAGGTGGCCGCGTTCGAGCAACGAACGCATGTCGTCGCCGGCCTGCGCCTCGGCCACACCCTGGCTGACGGTGATGCTCACCGGCGTTTCGCCCACGCGAAACTCACGCGCGGCCACGGCGCCGCGCAAACGCTCGGCCGTCTCCCGCGCTTCGCTCAAGCGCGTGCCCGGCAGCGCCACGGCGAATTGATCGTCGTCATAGCGGGCGATCAGATCCATGGCGCGCATCGTTTCGTTCAGCACGCCGGCGATGCCGCGCAGCACTTCATCGGCCGCCTGCCGGCCATGCTCTTTTTCCAGTTCGCGCAGATTGTCGACATCGATCATCAGCACGGAGATGGGCGTCTCTTGCTGCTGCCACTGCGCCAGCCGCCGCCGCAGCTCATCATCGAAACCGCGGCGGTTGGGCAGTCCGGTGACCAGGTCGGCCAGGGCGGCAGCGGCCTGCGTTTCGATGGTGTCCGCCTGTCGGCCCAGCTCCAGTTTGGCCTCGGACAATTGCCGCGTCAGCTCTTCGTTAACTTGCACGATGCGCGCCACGGCATCGACGACGGCGCGGTCTTTCGCGCCGCCGCCAGTGGCGCGCAGGGCGATCAACTCTTGGCTGATGGCATCGACCTTGGTGACATGCCGGCTGACGCGGCCGGCCACGTCGCAGGTCAAATCGTGCAAATGCCGCAGGGCATTGATGGCCTGCCGGGCGTTGGCCGCCTGCTGCCGGTCGTGGTGGGCTTCATGAATCCACCAGCCAATGGCGACGCCAACCGCCAGATCGACCAGCAGCACCAAACCGCCGATGAGCGCCAGCCACGGAAAGTGGTCCATGCGGCAACCTTCCCCCATCAATATGTGAACTTCACCACCGATACCTACGTCGCCCGGCCGGAAAGTCAAATTCCCTGCCGTCGGGAGGCCGCGCAATCGTTATCATCCGATTTTTGTGTGGTACCTACCCAAACTTTCCCAGCGGTTCCATCGCAACGCGAACGGCCACCGGTCGCAAACGATCGCGCCCCAAGTCGCTCGCGCCCCTTTTCTCGGACTGGCCACAAACCGCCCGTCTCGATACTTGGTGCAGCTTAGAACCCCTCTTGCCGCAGGAAGTCGATCAACGATTTACAGTGAAAAGTCACTTGATGTGCCTCCCCGTCCGCTCTTGCTTCACCGACCCAGGAGTTCTTTTGGAGCCAATCGACGTAGGCGCCAAGCAGGGCGCGCAGCCGTTGGGCTTCACCGAGACTCGCACAGGTAAACGTGTAGCTTTCGCCTTTGCGGGTATGGCTCAGGCGGGCCGCGTTGTCGTCTCGACCACGCCAAGCGGGGGGCGGCGTTGCACCGCCGGCCACGGCATAATCCGTGGTCTTGCTTGCGCTCATCACCGGGTCAATGGCCGACGCCGAGAAATCGTGCGCGGATTGGCTTTCCTCCGGTTGGTCGGCCGGCGGCGCCGTTGGTTCATCGGCCCGTGGCGCCTCGCTGTGCGCGGTTGGCGACGAGCCGCTCGCGGGCTGGCCATATTGGTGTTTCGCGGGAGGCGTCACTTTGAGGTTTTCCACGAGTCGCTTGATACCCTCCACCGTACGGACTGCTTGCACCGCGGCGTCGCGCTGATGAACGAACTGCACCGTGCCCGACAACGTCACCTCGCCCTGGCGTGTCCGCACTTGAATTCGGCAGGGAGGTCGCAAGCCGCGCGCGGAGAGCTGCCTGGTGACGTTCTTTGAAATGGTCGCATCGCTAATCGGATCTTTGCGATCCATGGTGATTTGCTCCGCAAGAGTAAACAGCGTCAAAAAGAGCTCTCACCGTCAAGCGATGGACTGTGCGAGGTGGCGTGTAGACGCGATGGAGTAGCCGATATTGTCATTGTACCGCGGCCGCGGACATAAAGCCAGCGATCCGGTTCGGGCAGTTGTTTGTTTTGCCTCCCATCCGTATAATAACACTCGAAATAAACTGGCATGGCGGTGCTTCCGTCTGGCATTGGCTCTCGTTGAGCGGCGTCCTTCCTCTATTGAAGGACTTTGTTTTTCGGCCGCGATTGGATGCTCGCTGTGGGCGAACGTGTCGCCCGCGAGAAGCGAGCGATGTAGTGGACTTTGGCGGCGCTAGCGCGAGCTCGGCAGCGTTTCAGCGACCGGCTACTTGGTGGATTGCGCAATGACGACCGCGGAATTGAAAGTGATGGAGATATTCCGTTTCTACAGCGTCGCGCCGTATCAAATGCTCTGCCTGGATAGCAAAGTGCAACACGAGTTGCGGGCGCCGCTCGATCAACTCGTTCAACGGGGCTTGATCGTACGCGAAGATCGCCACAACGCCTACCATTTAACCATGTCGGGTTACGACGCCGTAAAGAGCCTACTCCAATCAGGGTAAGTCAGACCGTTTTTGAATCAAGCGATCGAGAACGCTTCGGTACTGGTTATGTCGGCCGCGGCCAAAACCGGCGGTAGCGTTGCATGAGTCGCCCGCGAACATCGCTATCGACTCGCCGCGGCCCAGCGGCTATAAACGGCCGGTTTTACTACTTGGTCGGATAGGATGCCGAGACAATGGGATGGATGATGGCGGCCTGCATGACGTTGGCCACCGCGGGCACAATTCAATCGGGATGCGATCGCCTCTGGGTCGATTGCGGCAAGGAGCGGATTGAGGTCTTCACCTACAAGCCGGAGAACTACGACGATGGGCCGATGATCGTCGTTTGCCACGGTGTTTTGCGCAACGCCGATGAATACCGCGACGACGCCCGGCACATGGCTGACCGGCTGGGGGCCTTGGTCATCGCCCCGCGCTTTCCGAAAAGTGACTTTCCTTACGAGCGATACCAGGCCGGCGGGCTGATTCGCGATGGCCGCCTCGCGCCGCCGATCAGGTGGACATGGCAACTTCTCTTGCAGGTGGTTGACGACATCCGCCGGCGAGAACAGCGGCCCGGCATGCCGTATTATTTGTTCGGGCACTCCGGCGGAGCGCAATTCTTGGTGCGCATGGCGGGGTTCGTTTCGACCGGCGCCGAACGAATTGTCGTGGCCAACGCCGGGGCGCAGCTCTTCGCCTCGCGCGACCTGCCATACCCCTACGGCTTTGGCGACCTGCCAGGCGAGGTGAGCGACGACGTGGCGTTGAAGCGTTACCTCGGGCAACCGCTGACACTCTATCTGGCGGCCGACGACCGCGAGCGCGACGAATACTTTGACTTTACCGAAACCGCCGAACGGCAGGGAGAGAACCGCTACGAACGGGGCAAGAATTCTTTTGCCGCCGCCCGGCGTTTGGCCGGCGAAAAAGGGTGGGACTTCAATTGGCGGCTTATCACGGTGCCCGGTGTGGCTCACGATCATCAGCGCATGCTCGACGACGATCTTTGCGAAACAGCCTTTCGCGGCCCCGTACAGACGGTCTTGCGCCCCGCTCACGAGCAGTCGGTTGACGAGCAGTCTTCGGCGCGTGGCTTTGACGCGGCCTTGCGGATCGCGGCGAAACCAACCGCTCGACAGTAGCTATCTGTGGTATACTCTGTTGTTATGGCACGTCGGGCTTTGCGCAAACCGGATCCATCGCTCAACCTGGCCGGCTGGCTGCGCACCTTCGACGACCTGCCGGCGCCTTGGCGCTCGGAAGCACTGTTTAACCGCCAGGCGCCGCTGGAGGTCGAGGTTGGCACAGGCAAGGGATTGTTTCTGGCCTCAGTGGCCGCCAACGTGCCGGAGCATGACTTTTTAGGCATTGAGGTATCGCAAAAATACGCCCAGCATGCGGCGGCCCGGCTGGCAAAGTGCCAATTGACCAACGCCCGCGTTGTGCCTGGCGATGCTTTACGGGTGTTTCGCGAACGCTTGCCTGACCAATCGCTCTTGGCGGTGCATGTTTACTTTCCCGATCCGTGGTGGAAAGCCCGCCACAAGAAGCGTCGCGTCATGAACGCCGCGTTTTTGGCCGATATCGAGCGAACGCTTGCCCCGGATGGCCGGTTGCACTTCTGGACCGACGTGGAGGAATATTTTCAATCGACGCTGGATTTGATCGCCCAAACCACGCGGCTCGATGGCCCCTTGGACGTGCCCGAACGCCTGGCCGAACACGATCTTGACTACCGCACGCATTTTGAGCGGCGCACACGTCTGGCCGGCGAGGCCGTTTATCGCGCGGAGTTTTCGCGGGGGCGCTATTGATCGCGGCCTTGCGCCCCTTTCGGTCCAGCGGTTTGGAGACTAGCATGTAATGGTTTCCTCTTCGAGCGAAAGGCTGTCTTTTGTCCGTACTGTCAGGCAAAACCGCGGTGGTGAGCGGCGCGAGTCGCGGCATTGGCCGCGCGATCGCTCTGTCGTTGGCGGAGGCGGGCTGCGATGTGGCAATCAATTTTCGATCGGCCGCGACCGAGGCCGAGGATTTGGCCGAGCAAATCACCCGACTGGGCCGCCGCGCCCTGTTGCTGCCGGGTGACGTGGCCGATCAGGCGGCCGTGGAACGCATGGTAGCCGATACAGCGGCTCGTTTCGGCCACCTCGACATCGCCGTGACGAACGCCGCCTACAGCGACCGCGAGCCATTCTATGAAGCCGACATGATCGGCTTTCGCCGCACGATCGACGTCACGATGTGGGGGGCGTTTTATTTGTTGCGCGCTGCTGCTCGGCAGATGATCGAGCAGGGCGGCGACGGTTCGATCGTGATTGTCAGTTCGCCGCACGCCTTTGTGGCGGTGCCGCGCTCGATGGCGTATAATATGTCCAAGGCTGCTATCGACCAGATGGGACGCACGGCCGCCATAGAACTGGCCGAGCACCGCATTCGCGTGAACCTGATTCATCCCGGCTGGATCGATACGCCCGGCGAACGCAAGTTCGCCTCGGAAGAGCAGCTTGCCGCCGCCGGGGCAAAATTGCCCTGGCAGCGCATGGGTCGGCCTGAAGAGATCGCGCGCGGGGTTGTTTTTTTGTGCGACCCGGCCAGCGATTATATTACAGGTAGCAGCATCGGCATCGACGGCGGCATTAATTTGCCTTGGTGGGCGAACCGCGGGTCGGCCGTGCCGGAATAAACGAGAACGATGGCAGCACATTATCTCTTGCCGTGCCAGTGCGGCAAAAAGAACGAGGTCGATTCCAGCCAGGCCGGCTTGCAGGTGCGTTGCGAGTGCGGCGTGCAACTTTCCGTGCCCGCCATGCGGGGTTTGGCCGGCCTGGAGCGCGTCGAGCGATCCGCGGAGCAAACCCGCGCCGGCGCCGGCGGCGCCTGGGGTCGTAAGCAAGGGCTGATGTTTCTCGGCGGCGTGTTGGTCGTCGGCGCGGCGCTCATCGCACTGTTTTTCTGGTCGCTCTTTCCGCATCGGCCGATGATCCAATTCGATTTTGAAACTTTGCAGCGGCTTTCGCTTGAGCAATCCTTCGCGGAGTGGCACGAGCTGCAAAAGGGCGTCGAGATTCCGGAAGCGGAAATGCACATCGCGTATTATGAGCGCGTCACCAACGGACTTTGGCAATGGGAGATGGTCTGTGCGGGCTTTGCCGCGCTGGGCGCGACGCTCATCATCGTGGGCCTGGCGCTGCCTTCCAATCGCCTCCCCACGCCGCGGCGCGAAGCGGTGCGAAATTAGTATGGCAACCCGTAATTTGCCGCCCACCAAAGCGAACTTTTCCGTATTCTAACATCGAACTAGCCAGCGGCAGCCACGGATGAAACACAGATCAAACACGGATGAAGAAAATTGAGCTAAGCCAAATGTGAAATCGCCGCGGTGTGATAGGTTTTGTCTGCCTTTATCCGTGTTCATCCGTGGCTTCTCCCGCGTGGCTTCTCCCGGGTAGTTCGCTTCAACCGCGCAAGGCGACGGCGCGCAGCCGTTTGTCGGTTTCGCGATAGGCTTCTTCAACCCACTCGACAATCCGCTCTGGTTCGGGCGAGTATTCCAACTCAATCGACACCGCGCCATCGATGCCCAACTCTTTGATTTCGCGCAGATAAGGTTCAAACGGCACCACGCCGCGGCCGGGCGGCAGGTCGCCATGCACCTTGCCGTCGCAGTCGGAAATGTGAACGTGCCCGGCGCGTCCCTTGAGCCGCCGCAACTCTTGGGGCGCGACCTTGGACAACACCAGGTGCGAGATGTCGATGTTGGCCTTGACCGATTCCAGGCCAACATCGTCGAGAAAACGAACCATCGTGTCGATGTCGTTGATTAACGAGAGTGGAAACGGTTCGAGTTCGATCACGATCTCCAGGCCGAGCTCGCCGGCGCGTTCGCCCAGCCGGCGCACGCATTCAACGCCATAGCGCCATTGTTCTGGCGGCGGGATAACCTCTTTGTTCCAGATATATTCGCCGATGACCAGGAGCACGTTCTTGGCCTCATATTCATACGCCAGGTCGAGATAGGCCCGCACGCGCCGCTCGTGGAATCTGCGCGCGCTGGCATTGAAATCGATCAGCCCGACGGCCACGCAGGCCAACGACACAATGGGCAGATCCAGGCGATCGCATTCGGTTTTAATCAACCGCCGCTCGCGGATGTCGATGTCCAAGGGATCGACGAAAATATCGACCGTATCAAAGCCAATCTCTTTCGTTTTCCGCAAACCGAACGTGGTGGGCTGGTTGGCTTGCACCCAGGCGGAATTGATGAGGCCAAGTTTCATGCTGGTTTTCCTGTATACGCGGTGTCTGGGCAAAGTGTACCGATTTCGCGAAGGTTTTGCAGGCGATGGGCATTGATGGCAGCGCCAAGCCACGCGGCAAAGCTCACGGCAAAAGATCGCCGACCGTGAACTTCACGCCGGGAAAGCGCCGGCTCGTAAAATGCTCCTCCGTGCCGCATGCGCGGACGTCGCCATATCGCCCGGCGCCCGGCCGCGTGTACACCAGCACGCGGTCGGCGTTCAGATCGACAACCCATAGCTCGCGTATGCCGGCCTTGGCGTACATGGGGGCTTTAATCTGAGTGTCGAACGTAAAAGACGAATCGGCCACTTCGATCAACACCTGAACTTGCCGCGGCAGCGGATGGGCGTCGGCATAAAAATCGGCGCGCGGAACCAGTAAGGCCAAATCAGGGTTGGGCTCCGACCAATCTGGAATCGCCACCGGACATTGGACGCTAATCAATGTTCGCTCGCCGAGCAGCCGGGTCAGTGTACGGTCAAGCCGGCGCACAGCGGCCGCATGGCGAGGCCCGATCAGGCTCATGGCAAGAATCTCCCCTTCAAGCAACTCCACACGATCGTCGTCGCGCAGAATGCCAGTCGCGACCATCCGGTCGTATTCGGCGATACTCAAGGGACGGCGCGCAGGCTGGGTGGACATGGCTGGTTCGGCTTTTTACTCATTGTAGCACGCTCTTTGATCGCTAAAAGGCTCGACGGAGCTCGGCGCTGCTGCGGCGTTTGGGCAAAGTTTGCCGTTTTCGCGAGGGTTTTATGCGGGAGTTTAATGAATCGATCGACGGCGCGGGCGCAAGCAGACGCGCGCGGTTGAGTTTTCAGTGCGAAATGTACCACCGCGCGGCCGATGCCGATAAAGGCCGACACTGCGCCTGCGCAAAATGCCCGACTTTGATACGATAACGAACTGATATCCAATACCGGATTTGTTCCGCACCGCCACCGCCGGGCTTGCCCCGGTGGGAGCGCTGACTGACCAGCTAGAACGAACGCCCCGGCAGATTCTCTCCGATTTCGCGTTGCATCCGCCGCCGAAG
>DASVGM010000766.1:0-13911 GCA_036379555.1 Pirellulales bacterium
CCTTTCCTGTTTGGCCGGAGCCATCTGGTATGTCTCGATTTGGAAGACGAAGGAAGTTTGATTTGGAATGTTTCCGACGCGCTGGAAGGCGACGTGACCGATCGCAGTTGGGCCTTTGAAGGTTCGCCGGTGGTGGATGGCGACGGTGTTTACGTGGCGTTGCGGCGCAGCGGCGTGCGGCCGCGGCAGTATGTGGCCTGCTTCGATCCGGAAAATGGCCGTTTGAAATGGCGACGATTCATTTGCGCGGCCGATACACCGGCGCAAGGGCAGGAAGAAATCACCCACAACCTGCTTACGCTGCACGCCGGCGTGCTCTATGCCTGCACGAACCTGGGAGCGGTCGCGGCCCTGGACACGCGCGACGGCGAAATTCAATGGATCGCGCGGTATTCCCGCGCGCAGCAGGTCGATACGAGCGCGCAGCCTAAGCATTTTTATCGCGATCTGACGCCTTGCGTGTATTACCACGGCCTGGTGCTTGTCGCGCCGGCCGATAGCGAATGGATTCTGGCCCTGGACGCCCCCACGGGCCTGCTGAAATGGCAAACCCATTTTGCTGATGACGCGGTTCATTTATTGGGGGTTGTCGATGGTAAATTGGTGGCCAGCGGCGACAAGCTGTGGTGGATCGACGTTCTGCAAGGCAAAATCGTTTCGCCGCCCGGCGCCGGCCGCGCCGCGTGTTTTCCCGAAGGTGGCTCACCCAAGGGCCTGGGCCGCGGCCTGCTGGCCGGCGACACGGTCTACTGGCCAACCTGGGACAAGCTCTATTTATTCGACCACCGCAGCCATCGCCAACTCGATCCCATTGAGCTAAGCGTGCGGGGCGTCACCGGCGGCAACCTGACGCCCGCGGACGGCGCGCTGCTGATCGCCACTCACAACGGGCTTGCTTTGTTGAGGCAGAGCGCCAAGGAGGAAAGCCCGGCGCGTTAGCGGCGGGGCCTTCGCGTGGGCGGCGCACTCTATGTAGCAGAACTCGTGAGAGTTCTGGCCGTAAACCGTGGCGATGGCCAGACTTCTTACGAAGTCTGCTACGGTGCAACGAATAATTCGGGTTGGGCCCTCGCGGGCGGGCGAACTGGACCCGGCGGCCAATGAGCGGTTATCATTGGTAGCGGTAATATCGTTTTCCGATTGTCTACGAGGTATTGGCGTGGCCAGATCGTTTCTTTTTCTGCTTCAACCGGTAGCATTGGTTTTGACCTTGAGCTGCGGCGTCGTCTTGGCGGCCGGCGATCGCAAGCCAGTCTTGCCGATCAACAAACAAGACCGCTCCGCCGAACAGGCCCAGATCGCCGCGCTGGTTCGTGATTTAGGCGCTCCCACCTTCACGGTGCGGCAGCAAGCGCAACGCCGGTTGATCGGTCTCGGCGCCACGGCCAAAAATGCCTTGGAGGCCGCCTGCCACGATCCAGATCGAGAGATTCAGCGGCGGGCCAAGGCGGCCCTCAACGCCGTGAACGACATCGATTTTTATGTTCGCTTGGAGGCTTTTCGGGCGGATTCCGATCCCGCTGACGCCCACGGCTTGGCCGGTTGGGATCGCTTTCGCGCCAGCGCCGGGGCGAGCAGTCCAGCTCGGCGGCTGTTTGTTGAAATGCAACGGGCGGAGCGGGAGTTGCTGGAACTGACCGAGCGCGCGCCCCGTCTCGCGGGCACCCTGCTGGATAGCCGGTGCCAGCAGGCCCAGGCCGCCGCCGCGGGCGGCGAAGATGACCATCGGCCCGTCCTTTCACTGGGGTCGATCGCCGCGATCGTTTTTGCCGCCAGTGCGCCCGACGTGCCGGTTTCCATGCACGCGGGCGATTGCATCAACGGATTTGCCAGGCAAACCGCGCTCTCGCAGGCGCTGCATGCCAAGCAAATGTCGCCGGTGCTGCAGGGGTTGCTTGGCACATGGGTCGGTCGTGAGTTTGAACGCGAGTCGATCACGGCCTACCGAAATCTCATCATGGCCATGCAGTATAATCTGAAAGACGCGATCGCGCCGGCTTTAGCGTTGGTCGAGCCGCCCGGCGGACAACCGCACCTTGAACAGTATGCCATCTTGGCCATCGGCAAACTGGGCGATCGGAAACACGTTCCGGCGCTGCTGCCGCTGCTCAACGATAGCCGGTCGGTGGGAGTGCCCGACCGCACCGGCCGCCAATCGGATACACAGATACGCGACGTGGCTCTCGCCGCGCTCGTTCATCTGACAGGGCAAAAGTTGAGCGATTATGGCTTTGTTCACGCCAAGTCGAATCCGTTGATTCTCTTCAACACCAACACGCTCGGATTTAACGATCCCGCGGAGCGCGATCAGGCGTTGGCAAAATGGCGATCCTGGTGGGCCGAACACGGCAAATAGATCGGCGGGCGCATAAAAAAGGCCACCGCAGGCGGGGCAGGTACCTGGGCGGCCATCGTCAATGCAAGCACCGACGACAGTTGAAATATAACCGCTCACATCCCCCGATGCAACTACATTCCCAAAAAATTTTTTCGCGGTCGGCCGGCTGCCCGCAAACCCCGCGCAAACGGCAAGAACGCCTGGGTTTTAAGCCCTCAAGGTGTCAAAACAGCCGCCCCAAACTCCGGATCTTGGCTAGAACCGGTAAGGGCCGCGCGCAGTTGAGGCAACGCAAAGTAGGCGCGCAAGAGGTTATCCATCGCCCGCGTTTGCAACAGTGAACCGTTGGCCCAACGCGAGATCGTCTCTTCCGCCACACCGAGGCGCGCCGCCAAATCCTTTTGCTTGAGCCCAAGTTCCCGAATCGCGGTCTCGATCTGTTCGGGAGTAAGCAGCCGCAACTGCGCGCGCGTCGCAACGCGAATCGCATCGTCGGTTTCACTGGTGAAAACCCGCTCTTGGCAAGACGAGCACACGGCTGCCGCTAGCCCATGCAATGCAATCTCGTGCAAGCGACCTTCGTAACGCACTTCAATTGAGAAATCGATCATGTCAGGCACAACCGTGCGCTTCAGGCACTTCGGACACCGCCAAGGAAACGGCTTCTCTTTCTTATGGGGCATGTACGTTCACCACATGAATCCAAGGATCGTCGGGGTCGTCTGGATCATCGAAATACAACCTTGTCTCAATATAGAGGCGTTTGCCTTCCACCTCGATACGAAAGTCGTAATGGAAGTCATGATGCGACCACTCGGCCCGCGTTTCCGGAACCTCATCGATATTACCGCCCGCGCAAACATATTCATGCATTAGCCGCGCCACCTCGGCCGCAGTCGAGGCCTCAAGCTCTTGATGGAGCCCTCGCAGCGCTTGCTCTGTCCAACGAATGAAACCCTTAAATCGCCAGTTCGCCAGCGCATTTCGATAAGCTCTCAGGCGAACTGGATCATTCAAAGGAGCCATTTACAAACTCGGCACCTTAATGCTATTCCGCCGCGGATCGTAAAACCGCTCGACCAGTTCCACGCCAAAACCGCGATTCAACTCCCATTGGGCGCGGGCGGCATAAGGCGTGCCCGGATGCAGCCGCTGGACCTCTTTCAACAACGCCGTCGCGCGTTCGATGCCCTCCTTCACCTTGTCGCCGGTGATCGTCTTGGCGCAGGTGTGAATGTCCCAGTGCGTGGTCGGTTGATCTTTGCCCAGCGGGTTGGTGATCTTTTTCGGGTTCTTCACAAATGCGGCCAGGCAGGCTTCATACTCTTGAATGCGCACCTGATAGGCGATCACCTGGGCATATAACAGGTCGTAGTTCGCCTGCCAGCGAAAGCTGCGCTCGCCGCCGCGCAAGCGTTTGATTTTGTCGAGCGCCTTTTCGGCCTGCTTCAAATATTCAAACATGCCGCGGGCCGTCTGCTCGTTTTTGATGGCGGCCTGGCCAAACTCCGTCAGGTCAATTGGAAACGTCACCTGCACCGTGCAGTATTTTGAACTGTTCTTGTCGTACGGATTCAGCTCGAGAATCACCTGCCACATGCCCCTGCGAAACTTATTCTTGTCGCGTTTCTTTTCGTAGTCCAAACGCGGGCCAAGGTCGGGCAAATAAGGTCGTATCCGCTCCAACTCATACTTGCGGTCGTCGCGCGCCACCAGGTTCACCTCGGGGCTGGGCAACATGAAAAACGCCCCGCCCGTCTCACGCGCCAGCCGCACTTGCTCGTAAGGCCCAAAGCCGCTGGGGTGGGCGTCCCAGCGGCGCGTGAAACCGTCGATCTGCAGTTGCTCGGCCCTGGGCGTCTCCGGGCCGCGGTTGATGGTCAGCCAGAAGGGAATCTTGGTCGCGGGGTCGATCCAACGCATGTGCGCGTAAGGATAGCCGAACACCGCCTCACGGCCCAAAGCATACACCGTGCAGCGCGCGTTGCGAGCCTCTTGCACGGCCGCTTCGAGGTTCTGAAAATTATCCTCTTCGTCGCCGCTTTCGTCCGTGACCAGAATCAGCGCGAGTTGCCGGCGGCCGGCGCTGGCATATTTGTGAAACGTGGCGAGCGACGAGGCCACTGCCTGGCACATCATCTCTTTGCCCGTCTTGTCGATGGGCACCTCGCCGATGGCCGAGCGTATCGCCTCCAGGTCGGCCGTGGGCTTGGGCGTGTGAACTTGGAACTTCTCGCCATAACTGGTTACGGCGCTGAGCAGCGCGTCGCCCTGGGCGGCGTCGGCCAGGCCCAACTCCGTGTAAACACGCTCGATGCGGCTGCGAATCTCTTCCTGGTCGTCTTTCATGCTCTCCGATTGATCGAAGCACCAAATGACCAGCACCTTGCCTTTGGCAAGCTTTTGCAAAATCTCACTCGTGATGCGGTCCATCGCCTCTTGATAACTATCGACGACGGCTTGCGGCTCGCCGAAGGTTCCTTCCGGCACTTCCATGTTGAAGCCCGACGAGGCCGACGCGAAATCGGCCAGGTCGCCCGCCGTAACCGACAGCGCCTCGGTGTTCTCGGCCACGGTGCGGTCGAGTTGCGGTTGCGAGACGCCCTGAATGGCCACGCTGCCCGACGTTGTGGCCAAGGGCGAGGCGTCGGTCAGCGACAATTCTTTGCTTGGCTCGATCTCGGTCTCAAGCACCTGGTTAATCAGTTCGTCCGGGCGGTCGAGCACCGACGCTTCGATCTCGGCGAAGTGCGGCTTGATGATGCCGGGCAAGAACCACAGCGCCAGCAGAATCACCAACGCCATGTGAACCGCCATCGAGCATGTCACCGCCGTGCTAAAGCGCAGCGTATGTCGCGAGAAAAAGCGATGGCCCTCGGCGGCAGGCGCCTTCGCCTCGACGGGCGCCTTCTCCTGAGGCTTGGGCTGGGACGGGGCGGCCTTGGCCGTCGGTGCGGCTGAAGGTTCGGTGTCGGCTGCCGCGGTCGGCGCCGTCGCGGCAGCTTGTGGCAGTGGCCGGGCGACAAGCTCTTTTCTGCGCTTGGCAACAGGCGGGTTCGGCTTTGAGGCCGGAGGGCCGAGCGGAAGTTCGCCGGGTGTCGCGGGTCGCAATACGCCCGAACCACTGTCAGCCTGCGCCACATCGCTCATTGCATCATCCTCCCTCGAAGGTTACCGCTTTTGCTATAGTCTATCACCCGTCGGGGGAAGCGATCAAGCGCCGCGCTTCGGCTTGAATGCGGTTTAAGATGGCCGAAAGCCCTCGCATCCGCACCATGCCCAGGGCTTCGATCAGGCCTAGACGCCGCAGGACATCGGGGGCGACGCGCAGCACTTCATCGGGCGCCGCCCCGGTGAAGGCGTCGGCCAGAATGCCCACAAAACCTTTGACCGTGGGCGCCTCGGGAGCGACTTCGGCATGAATCCGCAAATGCCCATTCTCCGCAAACACCCAGAGAAAAACCGGAGTCATGCATTCGTGTACGCGATGGTCGGCCGCGTCACGCTCGGCGCGCAGTTCTTCCGGCAATTCGGGCAGACCCTCGGCGAAGTCGAGCAACAGTTCCAGCCGTTCACGCGGTGCGAGGTCGGAGAACTCGGCGGCAATTTCATTCAGACGCTGTTGGGCTGATTGGCTCATGTACTCCTCGTTGGTCGTCTGCACCGGCTTCGCCCGCCGCCGCGGCCTGGCCGGCGCTCACGGTCGCCATCTCTGGCATTTCAGGCTGCGGTGCGGGCGCTTTCTCTAGTTCGCGCTCTTTCTCTTTCTCTTTCTCTTTCTCTTCAGCGGCGGGCACTTTCTCCAGTTCGTGCTCTTTCGCTTCAACGGCGGGCGCCGGCGCGGGTTGGGGCATGCCTTTTTCAATGGGGGCACCCACCAGGTT
This sequence comes from Pirellulales bacterium, assembly GCA_036379555.1. Taxonomy (GTDB): domain Bacteria; phylum Planctomycetota; class Planctomycetia; order Pirellulales; family JAICIG01; genus DASSFG01. The sequence continues at coordinate 6,223 of DASVGM010000766.1, forward strand.
GCCCCATTCGGTCCACGAACCGTCGTAGTTTTTGACGTTGCTGAAACCCAGCAGGTATTTGAGCACAAACCAGGTGTGGCTCGACCGTTCGCCGATGCGGCAATAGGCGATCGTGGCGCCGCGGCGTTTCAGGCCTTGTTGTTTCAGATAGAGCTTTTCCAGGTCTTTCAGCGATTTGAACGTGCCGTCTTCGTCCGCGGCCAAAGCCCAGGGCACGTTGGCCGCGCCGGGGATGTGGCCGGCGCGGAGCGCGCCTTCCTGAGGATAGCCTTCCATGTGAAACATCTCGCCGCTGTATTCGCCAGGCGAGCGAACGTCGATCAGCGGCTTGCCGGCACGCTGGTGCTTCAACACTTCATCACGGAAGGCGCGAATCGACTTGTCCGGCTCCTTGGCGGTGTAGGTTCCGGCCGGATAGGTCGGCTCAGGCTCGCGCGTCAGTTCGCGGCCGTCGAGCTCCCAGCGTTTGCGACCGCCGTTCATCATCAGGCACTTTTCGTGGCCATAGAGTTTGAAGGTCCAAAAGGCATAGCAGGCCCACCAGTTGTTCTTGTCACCATAAAAAACGACCGTGGTGTCATTGGCAATGCCTTTCGACTGGCACAACCCCTCGAATTTCTCTTTGCCGATGTAATCACGCACCAGCGCGTCTTGCAAATCGGTCTGCCAATCGATCTTCACCGCCCCAGGCACATGCCCTTGATGATAGAGCAAGGCATCTTCATTCGACTCCACAATACGAATGCCAGGGTCGTTGCGGTGCTCGTCAACCCAGTCGGTGTTGACGAGGACTTCGGGATGGGCGTATTCAGCCATGAGATTTTGCGAAACGGGGTTCAACGTCGGTTTTCGTGTACGAAGCGGCATTGTAACAGTTGGCGGGCGTTCTGGCATGCCCCCGCGGCTTCGTGCCATCGACCGCCGGCGTGGTCGCTCTGAAACCAACCGTCCTGGCCCGAACGCTCCGTCATCGACCGCGCGAGGCAGCGCATTCGAGTGATCCCAAAAAATAACTATGCTACAGACTGCAGGCTGCGTTGCTGCGCAAAGTCATATTTGACAGTAGGTTGCGCTCTAAGCATTGTCATCGCTGCGTGCCGGGATGACCTGCGGGCAAGCGTTGCGGCATGTCAGTTGCTAAGAAATCGCGCCGCCACAGCGGCATTGGTGCTTTGTCACGGCGGACCCCGCCGCGACCTACCTCACGCGGCCACACGTTGGATATTGCCTTCGTGGCCGCGTAAAATACCAAGTGCAAGCCGGCGCGGATTTTTTTCTCCGACCTTCTGAAACACCGAGGAGCAACTGAACGATGCGACCGAGACCGCGACCAAACGACGATGGCAACTGGCCCACGCCCGACGAGATTGCTGAACGAGCCGCGTCCATCCGCGCCCAATGGAGTCCTCGGCAACTGCGAACTAGGGCAGGCCAGTCGCCCGATGAAAACTCTGTGGAAATCAACGTCGTTTCGCCCGGAGCGCTCGATGGCCGCCGCGCAACCACGATTGACATTGGCTGAATTAACCAGCCGCGAAACGCTCGGCTGAAACATCGGCCTGGCGCTCGGCCGCCAGCGTGAACCGTCCGCCCGGCTCGACGCCGGCGAAGTGATCGTGGACATCATATCCCTGGCTGGGCGAGAGCTTGGGCACGACGCGCGTCGGTTTGCCGTCGTAGTTGGTCCAGACCGGATCGTAGGCGCGGCCCAAAAACGCAGCGTACGGCCCCGACAGCGGCGGCTTGTCGCTCATGCGCGAACCAAACAGCCAGGGCAGACCGATATTGCGCGGAACCTCCGGCAGATCGGCGCCCGTCCGGCGCCGCTCGACGTAATCGACAATCGAGCCGATGAACGGCCAGTGCATGGGGTCGCGCGGCCGGTCCTCGATGGCCGGAGTGTAGGTCGGCATGCCGGTCAAGGCGTAGGCCACGCCGTGCTGCGGATAAGGGTGCGTCATCGAACGCACCACCGACGGATGGGCACGGATCAATTTTCTTATCCGTGCCCATCGGTGAAATCCGTGGTCTACCTTGCTCAACACGGTGGGCGCAAAAATGCGCCCACCGTAATCTCTCGGTGTTTTTCATCATCGCAGCACCGGCACCTTTCGCCAACCTGTAAAACTTTCGGTGAATTCGCGGAATGAGAAACACCAGACTACGAGTTTCTTGCCTCTCAAATTATCGCGTCGCCGCAAAAGCTCAATGCGCGTCGTCGTGGCGCCGGAGCCGCGCACACCAATCAGGTCGACCGGCATCCGCAGCCGCAATGCCAAATGATCGGGCAGGCCGGCCCCCGCTGCGAACAGCTCAGGGTCATGGAAAACGAGCGAATGGCTATCACCCATCAAGAGCACGGGGCTTTGGCGGTCGGGCGTGATCGGCGTTAAGGCATCGCCGTCAGGAGCGCCGATGAACGTCAGCTTGAGCGCCTCGCGCGCGGGTTGCGATTCGTTGAGCATGCGCGCCAGGTCGCCCGAGATTTCGACCTCGCGCTCTTGAGTGGAGTAGTTTGGCTTTTCCAACGCCAGCATCTCCCACCAGGGCTGCTTCGAGACCCGATCGGCAATCGCCTCGGCCGCCACGGCCACCCCGGCGCCCGACCAATGGCTGTCGGTCTGGCAATACATCGGCGGGCCGTTGTCGCTGGTTTGCTTCACGAACAGCGGCAGCAGGTCGAGCACGGCCACACCGCGCTCCTCAAGCAGATCGTAGAATTGCCGCTGATAAGGATCAAACCGCCGTTTGTCCGCCGCGTCTTTCGCGGACTTGGCGTCGAGCCGGTTGGGATAAGCCGCGGCCTTGGCGGGCACCGGCACGACGAGCAACTCGATCTGTGCTTTCTGCAACTGCCGCTTAAAATCGACGATCGCCGCCAGCGGGTCGGCATATTCCGGCTTCGACGAGCGGCTGACTTTAACCGCGTTATCGCCCCAGAATGGGCCAATGCTGAGCGACCGCAACTCCGGTACGAAGAAGAGCCAGCCGCCTTCGCCCGGCACGACGCTCCGCTCTTCTTTCTCCGCGGCGGCGGCCTTTTCTTTTGCGACCGCAAGAAACCGCGCGACGTCGTCGTCGGCGCCGTAGGTCCGCGCTACACCGAGGACGACGACCCAAATGACGCTTACGGCCAAGAAGGCCCGGCGAAGGCTGCCGCCAACCTTGGAGTGCGGCGATTCATCGCCGCTTTCGTTCGTCGCGGAGCGACCTTTTTTGGGTCGTGCCGGTACGCGTTCGATCAGCGTTCGTGACATCACACGAAGGCGGCTCCGCCGCAGGCGAATGCGGCGATAAATCGCCGCACTCCAAGTTAAGCGGACATATCTCATGGCGTAGGTTCTCCCCAAAACAGCGGCAGGTCGATGAGCTTGAAATCCGGGTCGTCCAATTCGATGCGCGTCAGGCTACCGTACTTGCCGCTGACGCTCTCCCATGGCTGGACCGTCAAACTGACGGTATCTCCCGGTTTGTATTGGGCCGCGGTGGTCCAACGATTATTCTGCATACCCAGCACGTAGACGACAACTTGATCGGCCGGTGATTCGCCCTTAGTTGCCTTCACGCCTGTGAGATGCAGCGAGGTGACGGCATCGCGATAGGGCACACTGCCCGGCTTCGGCACGCCTGCTGTCGATTCGACCATCGCTTGAACGACGATCATTCCTCCGTTTTTTGAAAAAAGGTCAGGCTTTGCTCCCTCTCCCGGAGGGAGAGGGTGCTGACCGCCCTCAAGCTGGGCAAGTGGAATCATCTTCCAATCACCCACGGCCAACTCGCGGGCGGCGAACTCCCAAACGACCAGCCGCTTGCCGGCCAGACGATCGTGGCCGCGGGCAAGTTCCTGTGCCAAAGTCTGCCGCGTGGCAAAGGCCCCGGAATCGTTTTGTGAAATTCGATCGATCGGCCGCTGGAGCGCGTAGCTCAACTGTTCTGCCAGTCCCGCTGAGGCGCCCCATTTCATCGCTTCTTGCGAAAAGATATTGGTGAAGCTATCACCGAGGAGGAGCACGTCGGCGGACGAGTCGGGTTGCCACGGCTCGTCGCCGTTAAACACCCGGCGGATTTTCACCGTTTCGGACGAAAACAGCGCCTGATCGTCAGGCAAGCGGAGCATGACCGCGATGTCGCCCAAATTGCTGGCGAACCTCGATCGCACGCGGTACTGCGTCGCCGGTCGCGGTGGCAGCAGCGACCGCTCCTCGATAAGCCCGCGCAGGGTCTCGGCCACCGTCTGGGCCGCTTGGCAAGTCCAATGCGTGTCGGTCTTGAGGAATTGATCGTCGTCGGTGCGCAGCCAATTTTCTCGCAAGAGCGGCGCCGGATCGAAGACGATCACGCCCTCGCGCTCCACATCGTGCTTGAATTGTTCAAAGGACGCGTTGTGCAACGCGCCGCCGACCGCCGCGTATCGGGAGGAAAGCCGTTCGGGCTGAACGGTCGCCTTGCCCGGCGCCGGCACGAGGATGAGTGTGATGTCTCGCCGGGCAAGATCGTGGGCGAATTGAATAATCGCCGGGCGCGGATCGGGTTGCGCCGGCGCGGCGTAAGCTTTGCCCGACTGCGCCCGCTTGGCGAGCACGCGCGGATCGAGAAACCCGGGGCCGGTGACATAATCGACGCTGGGGCGATAAAAGAGCCAGCCGTCGCGGCCGAGGTACGCTTTTTCGTTGCCGAGCCGGCCCCATTTCGTAAGCGCGTGCTGCGTTGGTCCGAGCAAGCGTTCGACCAACCGAGATTCGTCCTTCAGGCCGGTTTCGTAGACGTCGACGCTCTTCAGCAGGTTGTGGTTGGCGGCCAACGTGCGTTGCCAAAGGTCGCCTTTCGAGCGGTCGAAAGCGGCCGCCACATCCGGCAGCCTGGTGAAGATGGCGGCGCAACGGGGCCACGTTGGCGCCGGCTGGCCGCCTTGTTCCACGTTCGACGCCGTCAGCTCATGCAGCAGCGGCACGGCGAAAACGAGCGCCAGAAAACCGATCGTCATCGCACGGGCCAGCCACGGCGCGATGTCGGTAACACCGATTTCGCGCTTGGCGATTTCTTCGCGGCTGAGAGGAGTTGAGGAATTCATTGTTATTCTGTTTAAGCCACGGATAACACGGATGGGCACGGATACGAACCGAGCTGACTCTCCTGGAGGATGGGCTTCCTAGCCCGTCACCAGCTTTTCCTATGGTGGTAACAAGATCCTAAAAGATGAAGTAAATGAACGGGTTGTACGATTGCGTTGTCAGCAAAACCAGCGATACACCCAGCACGGCGAACACGAGCGCGGCTTTCGCCGGCGTGATGCGGCGGGTGAAGTCCCACGTCTGTGGGGCCAACCAAGTGGTGGCGGCGGCCGCGGCCAATGCCACGAGGTAGTACGGCTGGTAAATGATGCCCGCGATCAGGTCGGCGCCGGCCGAAGCGGAGCCTATGCCCAATAGCGATTGGCAGTATTCGAGCGCGCGGGGCAGCGTCTCGGCACGGAAAAACACCCAGGCGAAACAGACGATGATAAAGGTCAACAGCGTTTTCAATGGGCCGGGCAAGCGGCGATAAAAACTCTCCTTGCCCTGGGCGCGTTCAAAGGCCAACATCAGCCCGTGAATCGCGCCCCAAATCACAAAGTTCCAAGAAGCGCCATGCCACAGACCACCCAGCACCATCACCGTGGCCAGATTGGCATAGGTGCGAGCGGTGCCGTGGCGATTGCCGCCCAGCGGCACGTAGAGGTAATCGCGCAGCCAGGTTGAGAGCGAAATGTGCCAGCGCCGCCAGAAATCAGTAATCGACTGCGCCTGATAGGGCGAATCAAAATTCTTGGCGAAGACAAAGCCGAACATCAGCCCCAGGCCGATCGCCATGTCGGAATAGGCGCTGAAGTCGAAGTAAATCTGAAAGGCGTAACCGAACAGCCCGGCCCAGGCTTCGAGAAAGCCGACGGAACCGGCGTCGAAAGCCACGTCGGCCACTTTGCCGCAGGCGTTGGCCAGCAGAATTTTTTTGGCCATGCCGAAGGCGAAGAAGGCCGTGCCGCGGGCGAACTTCTCCGACGAATAGGTGCGCTCGCGCAATTGATCGGCAACGTCTTGAAAGCGAATGATCGGGCCGGCGACCAACTGCGGAAACATCGCCACGTAGCAAGAAAAATCGGTGAAATTGCGGATGGCCCGCGCATCGCCGCGATAGACGTCGATCGAGTAGCTCATCGACTGAAACGTATAAAAGCTGATGCCCAGCGGCAGCGTGATGCGCAGAAACGTGTTCCATTGAGCGCCGTCGAGACCGGCGGCCGCGACCAGCGCGTTGTAGGAATCGACGCCGAAGTTGAAGTATTTGAAAAAACCCAAGAGCGCCAGGTTGGAACAAATCGAAGCGGTCACCGCCAGCTTCTGCGACGTGGTTCGCGACCCGCCGGGCGGCAAGAGCGGCGTCTGGTCATCATCCCAACCCGGCCACTGTCCCGCGAGCACCAAGCCGCAAACGTAGTCGATCACCGTCGAGACGAACATCAGCACCACAAACAGCGGGTTCGCCCAGCCATAGAACACGTAGCTCAACAGCGTGAGGAGCAGGTGCTGACCGCGCCGGGGGACCGTGTAATAGAGCGCCAGCGAAAGTGGCAGAAAATAGAAAACGAACAGGTGGGAGCTGAAAACCATGCGTCGCCAGGAAACTCGTTTCGCAAATCAGGCCGGCCCGCTGGCCAGCCTTGTTACTTTATGTACCGCGAAGCTTGTCGAGCGAAATGCCCAATTGCGTAAATCTTTTGTCGATTGGCGACAATGCCAAGACTTGTAGGTCGCGACTGCCAGAACGTACAATCAAAGTGTGCTTGACGTCGATCCTCGAAAAGAGGGAGCCCACATGACACGTGACGGAGCTGAACATGGCAACCATCCCACATTCCCCCCAAACCATCGCGGACGACTTTTCCGACTACCCTACCGGAGACGGCAAACCCTTGGCGGAAACCCCCATCCATCGTGATAACCTGCTTGATGGCGTCAAAACGCTGGAATGGTTTTTCGCCGATAACCCGATGGTCTATGTTTCGGGCAACATGCTCGTTTACTACGAAGAAGGAAATCGACGCAAGCATGTTTCGCCCGACGTGTTTGTCGCCTTGGGCGTTCCCAAAGACAAACGCCGCGACGCCTATTTCGTTTGGGACGAGCCTCGCGGGCCGAGCGTGGTGATCGAACTGACAAGCAAGTCGACGCGCCGCGAAGACCTGAGCACGAAGATGGCAATCTACCGCGACAAGATGCCGGTTCCGGAATACTTCTTGTTCGACCCCAGGGAAGAATACCTTGAGCCTTCTTTGCAAGGCTACAGGCTGCGTGGCGGCGTGTACGTGCCGATCGAAAGCATCAACGGCCGGCTGCCGAGCCAAGAGCTCGGTTTGGAGCTGGACCGCAATGGCGAGTGGCTACGGTTCTATGAGCCAACCAGCGGCGGCTGGCTGCTCACGCCCGAAGAGCGAGCGCTCGCGGAAGAGGAGGCGCGAGAGCGTTCAGAGGAGGCGCGGGAGCGCGCCGAGGCGCAGCGCGAACAAGAACGAACGGCGAGGCAGCGCGCCGAGGCGCAGCGCGAGCATGAACGAACGGCGCGGCAGCGCGCCGAGGAACAGCGTGAACAAGAACGAACGGCGCGGCAGCGCGCCGAGGCGCAGCGCGAAGAAGAACAAACGGCGAGGCAGCG
>DASVGM010000767.1:0-3216 GCA_036379555.1 Pirellulales bacterium
GACCAGGTAGCCGCCGCCGCTGGGAAACGACTCAATGATATGGCTGTAGCAACGCGAGATGACAAGCACCGTCAGCATGGTGGCCAGCGCCAGAAAAACGGCCAGATAGTGGTGGTCGCCCAGATGTTGAAACGCCTCCGGAGGGCCATAGCACGACGACGACAGCCCGTCTGCCCCCAGGCCGACCCACGCCAGAAAGGCCACCAGCGAAACATGATGAAACACCGACTCATCGCGCAGGTCGCGGGGCTTGCCCACCAACACCGTCTTCACGCGCTTGGCCAGCGAGGGCTGATCGCCGGCCGGGCCGCCGAGCGTGGTCACCACGTTGGCCTCTTCGCCGTCTTTCGCGCCGACTTCGTCTTCCGTGAACGCGGCCGCCTCGTCCGCCGCCGACTCGCTCTGGTCGACGGTATCGTCCGCCGCGGAAGGCGCCACCGCGGGCTGTTGATGGTTCCCGGTGGCGGGTGAATCGCTCTCGCCCGGCTGAACGCCGTCGGCGGGCTTTCCCTGATTGGTCATGATGAAGTGCTTCGCAAAAAAACGCCGGCCCGAACAATCGCGTCGATCACGATGGTTCGGGCCGTTTGTACATGGCTGCAAATGTAGCCTCCGCCATGCCCCTAATGCAATGGGCAAGTGCGGTTGCTATGTCGACAATCTAAATAACCTTACGTGATGTTGAAAAAAGGAGGATGGGCTTCCTAGCCCGTCACCAAACAACTGGACGGGCTAGGAAGCCCATCCTCCACGACGCCGCACCCCGGAATCACGCAAGGTCATTTAGCCGTGGGCGGCGATAGCCAGAATGCCGCTCGTCACGGCCGCGGCAATCTTGTCGATCTGCTCCGGCGTGACGGCCAAAGGCGGCATGATGACAATCACATCGCCCAACGGCCGCAACAGCACACCCTCTTCGCGCGCATGTTGGCAGACCTGCCAACCGCGCCGCTCGCGCCAGTCAAACGGTTGCCGGCTGTCGCGGTCGGCAACCAGTTCGACCGCGCCGATCAGCCCGCATTGCCGAACATCGCCCACGTGCGGCAGTTCGGCAAGCCGCGACAGTTGCTCTTCCAGACGCGCTACTTTCGCCGGCAAGCGCTCGAGCACGCGATCATTTTCAAAAACGTCGAGCGATGCCAGCGCGACGGCGGCGGCGAGCGGATTGCCGCCGTAAGTATGGCCATGAAAAAACTGCCGTGATTCTTCATGCCGGCCCAGAAACGCCCGCCAAATTTCGTCAGTGGCCAGTGTGGCCGCCATCGGCAAATAGCCGCCGGTCAGACCCTTGGCCAGACAGAGAAAATCTGGCGACACATCTTCATGTTCGCAGGCGAACATGCGGCCGGTGCGTCCAAAACCCACCGCCACCTCATCGGCGATCAGCAGCACCTCGTAGCGCCGGCACAGTTCGCGAGCGCCGCGCAGGTAACCGGCCGGGTGCATGAGCATGCCGGCCGCACACTGCACGAGCGGTTCGATGACCAGCGCCGCCAGCCGCGTATGATGTTCGGCCAGCGCCGCCTCCAACTGGCCCAGATAATAGTCCAAGACGCTCTCGGTGGTGACACCGGGCGGCAGCCGATCGCGCCGCGGCGCCGGCACGCGCGTCACATCGAACAACAGCGGCGCGAACAGATCGTGAAATCGCGCCACCCCGCCGACGCTAACGCCTCCCAAGGTGTCGCCGTGATAGGCGTCGCTCAACGCCAGGTACGACGTTTTCTCGGGCCGCGGATCGGGCCGTTGCCGCCAATATTGAAAGGCCATTTTTAAAGCGACCTCGACGGCGGTGGCGCCGTCGTCGGAAAAGAAAACGTGGTTCAAGCCCGCCGGCGCGATCTCGGTTAATCGCTTCGCCAGCCGCACCGTGATGCTGTTCGACGCGCCCAGCGACGTGGTGTGCGAGAGTCGCGTTAGTTGATCGATCAGAGCCGAGTCGATACTCGGGTGGCGGTGCCCATGAATGTTGCACCACAGGCTGCTGATGGCGTCGATGTATTCGCGACCGTCGATATCAAACAAGCGGCAGCCTTGGCCGCGTTCAATCAAGAGCGGCTCGTACTCGGCCATTTGCGTAAAGGCATGCCAGACCACTTCGCGGTCCCAGCGCTCAAGCTTGCGGCGCGACGGCAGATCGCGGCCGGGCGAATCATAGCCCAACGTCACTTCGCCTCCAGGCGCTGCCGCGCCCAGGCGTAGTCGGCGTCGGACAGCGTCGGGCGCGGTGGTGAAGCATAATCGAGCGCGCCACGCCGGTAAGGTCCGGCGTCATAAGCGCGGTTGAACACATGCAGCCAGGGGGCCATGCCCGGAAATGGTGATGGCATTATTGTTCAGGGAATCTCATAAAGCGATTGGCTTTTGACGATGGCGTAGTCGTCGGGAAAGGTGTGAAAGGCCTGCACCAACATGCTGCGATTGCGCGTTTCGACGTTGACATAGCTCAAGGCCCCCAGCGCCATACGGCCGCTGGAGTTGAAACGGTGCAGCATGCCCTGCCGCTCGCCGTCGTGGCAAAGCTCTTGTTGAAAGGTCCAAAAGACCTCCGGCTCGACCGGCTCAAGCTGAAAGTCAACCTGGTAGGTCGCGCCGCCGCGGCAGACCACGCGGTCGCTGCGCTCGCCCTTGAGACGGTAGTTCAGCAGACGTCGCTTTTGCGGCAGCGGGTGATGGGCCGAGGTCGCCACCTCCGTCAGCACCAGGCCGTGATAACGCCAGCAGACAATGTGCCCCGCGCTGGTGATGCTGATGGTGGCTTCGTAATCGCCCCGTTTGACCGTGCGCGACGAAAAGACCTCGAACAGTTCGGGGTGAAGCGAGCGGCCATACAGTTGAAAGACCAACTCGGCGATTTTCGGTCGAACCGACAGCACGGTGAAATTCCCTATTGATAATGGTGATGAAAGGAGCCGGGGCGATTTGGCAATGGCCGCCATCGCAAAGCTTGCAACGGCGTTATTATAAGCCTGAGCGGCAAAGCCACAAAGGGAATTTCATCAGGCGGGCGATGAGAAAATTTTTCGCACTTGACAGAATTGAGATTGGTTGTCGCGACGCCGCCCCGGCTTGCCAAACGCGCGCGGCTTCGTCAGGCTAAATAGCCGTGCGCGATGACCATGCCGGGAGGATGGGCTTGCTAGCCCGTCCAGTTGTTTGGTGACGGGCTAAGAAGCCCATCCTCCACGACGCCGCGCCCTGAAATCACGCAAGGTC
>DASVGM010000768.1:0-4770 GCA_036379555.1 Pirellulales bacterium
AGCTTCGGACAGTAGGCGTCATTGGTGCTGGCGCGAAGCTGCTTGTAGCGGCTGCCCACCTTGCTGCCGCTGCGCACCACACCGCCCGGGAACGGCAGAATAACGCCCGGAACGTCCCTGATAGCCGTCACAGCGGCCTCGGCCGCGGCCAGCGCCGTCGCCTGGCTCTCACCGAGAATCAAAAAATTTCCGCCGGCGACCCCTTTGACCGTGCCGAACACATCTTCGCACGTGAATTCGCCATCCATCACCGGCAGCCGCCAAAAACGGCGATCGTCGAGCTTTTTGCTTTTTTGATAACCGTCGCCAAAAAATCGCAGGTTGCCGCCGACTTTAATCGACTTGTCTTTAACAACCGGCAGCCCGTTGTAGCAGGCGGTCGTGGCACAGGTGAGTATGCACTGCCCCACACGGCTCACTACGGCTTTTTGCAGGGCATCGCGGTTGAAGGCGAACATGAGCAAGCTGACACCGGGGCGGCCATCGGGCGTTTCTTCGGCGGCAAGAGTGCGTTCGATGCCGGCCTCAGCATCGCAGCCGATGACCGAAGCGGCGTAGCCGGTGGCCTCTTGGCCGGCGGTTCGCGCCCACTCGGCGGTGGCGGCCGTCACAATCAGCCGGGCCGCGGTCATGGGGAAAGCTTCGGCGAAGGTATCGTCAATAATGGTGGAATCAATTCTTAGCAACGCGGGCTCCTCAATGCTCTATCGCGGCGATTGTATGCGATCATGGCCGCCTCTGGCCACTGGTTAAGGCGATTTTTTGCCGCCCGGCGATGATGCCGCGGCACCGGCCGTTTGACGTCGTGGGGCGCTGCTTCGTATGATGCCTTCATTAAGGCGGGTTAAGTATCGAGCCGCCGCACGGTTTTGTTCTTGTCAACTTCGTATCCATCATCGCACCCGCCTATGATTGCCACCACACAGCGAATTCGCGTCGGACATAGCCCCGATCCCGATGACGCCTTCATGTTTCATGCCTTGGCCAATGGCAAGATCGATACGGGCGAATACGAGTTTACACATGAGTTGGTCGATATTGAAACGCTCAACCAAAGAGCCTTCGCCGGCGAGCTTGAACTGACCGCGCTCAGCCTGCACGCTTACGCCCATTTAACCCACCTCTACGCCCTTTGCCCCTGCGGCGCCAGCATGGGCGACTGCTATGGCCCGATGGTGGTGGCCAAAAAAGAGATGTCGCGAAGCGACTTGCGAGCGGCGACCATCGCCGTGCCCGGCAAGCTGACGACGGCGTTTCTGGCGCTGCGCCTTTATCTCGGCGGAGAGTTTGAGCACGTTCTGGTGCCCTTCGACCAGATTCTGGACGCTGTGGAGGCCGGTGAATACCACGGCCGCCCAATTGACGCGGGTTTGATCATTCACGAGGGTCAGCTTACCTACGGCGACCGTGGCTTGCGGCTCATTGTCGACACCGGCCGGTGGTGGCACGAAGAGACGGGACTGCCGCTGCCGCTGGGCGCCAACGGCGTTCGCAAAGACCTCGGAACGAAAGTGATAGGCGACGTCACGCGGTTGTTGAAACAAAGTATTCAATACGGGCTGGAACACCGCGATGAAGCGTTGAGCTACGCGTTGCAGTACGGCCGCGATCTCGACCGCAGCCGGGCGGACGAGTTTGTGGGCATGTACGTCAACGACTGGACGCTTGATTTTGGCTCGCGCGGCCGCGAAGCGGTGCGGCAGTTATTGGCCCGGGGGCATGCGGCCGGAGTGATTCCTCGCGCCGTCGAGCCGGAATTTGTAGACATGCTCTGATCTCCATGTTGCGAACCGCCAAACCGTAGGGTGGGCATTGCCCACCATGAATTCACGCTGGGCGCCCAAACAGAACATTGACACAGCACTAACGTCCCTGATTCGATGCCCGACCTTCGCTCTTCGCCATCGCCCTCGGAACCGTCCGCGCCGCGATCGCGAGGCTGCTTTGGTGTGCTTTTGGCGCTGGGCGTGGCGTTCTTTGTGTTTGCGGTGCTGTTCATGCTCAGCGGCGGCGCGGTGGCGCCGGCCGTCTTGGCCGCGGGGGTCATTTTTGGCGTCGCCGCGCTGCACTACGTGATTTGGGGCTGGTGGCTCAGCGGCATTATTCGCCGACAGGTGGAAGACGAAGAGCGGTGAAGGGTGCCGCCTGGCGACGACGCCTCGTGCGCGACGTGTTTTTAGTTGACAAACGCCTCTCGTTCATCGTCCAATGGCGTCGTGGCTGGTTGCCGACGCGATCGAACACCTCACGTTGACTTTTTCCCCATCCCCCATCCTTCATCATCCGCCATGACTCTTCCCGAAAGCGTCGCCGAACAAACCCGCCAGGAACTCGACCGTTTCCGTCAGGACTTCGACGCCTTGCGGCGTGAGATCGGCAAGGTGATCGTCGGACACGAAGAGATTGTCGATGGCACGCTAACGGCCCTGGTGGCGGGCGGGCATGTCCTGCTCGAAGGCGTTCCCGGCTTGGGTAAGACGCTGCTCGTGCGGACCTTGGCCGATGCCTTGCACCTCAAGTTCCAACGCGTGCAGTTCACGCCCGACTTGATGCCGGCCGACCTGATCGGCACGAACGTGGTGTTGGAAACACCCGAGGGCGGCAAACGGTTTGAGTTTCAACGCGGGCCGCTGTTCGCCAACATTGTATTGGCGGATGAAATCAACCGTGCCACACCCAAAACACAGTCGGCGCTGTTGGAAGCGATGCAAGAACATTCGGTGACGGTGGCGGGCGAAACGCACCGACTACCAGAGCCCTTCTTTGTGTTGGCCACGCAAAACCCGTTGGAAATGGAAGGCACCTATCCGCTGCCCGAAGCCCAGCTCGACCGCTTTCACTCCAAGCTGCTGGTGCGTTTCCCTAGTTCGGCGGAAATCGAAACCATTCTCGACCGCACCACCGAGTCAGTTGCGCCAAGGGCCGAGCCGGTGCTCGACGGCGCCCGCATTCTGGAGATGCAAGCGCTCGCGCGTCGCATACCGATTGCCGACGAGGTGCGCCGTTGGGGCATCGCCACCGTGCTGGCCACCCATCCCGACAACGAACAGGCCGCGCCGCTCACGCGAAGTTTCGTTCGTTACGGTTCCAGTCCGCGCGGCGCCCAGGCGATGATTCTGGCGGCCAAGATTCGCGCGATCATGGACCACCGTTATCACGTGGCTCGCGACGATTTGCGCGCCGTCGCGCCCTGCGTCTTGCGACATCGCCTGATTCTGAACTTTGAAGGTCAGGCCGAAGGTGTGCAACCCGACGCGGTGGTGCAAAATGTGCTGGATAATGTCCGTGGCCAGCAGCCCGTGGCCTGTAGTTGATGAGCCGGCAACTGACAACTGACAACTGACAACTGACAACTGGCAACTGACAACTGCCAACTGACAACTGACAATGCCCCTATTTGACTCCGACTTTCTGAAAAAGCTCGAATACCTGTCGCTGATTTCGCGGCGGGTGTTTCGCGGTTCGTTGTTGGCGCAGCGGCGGACCATGCAGTTGGGCGGCGGAGTGGAGTTCGCCGACCATCGCGCGTACACGCCGGGCGACGACTTTCGCTATCTCGATTGGAACGTCTACGCCCGGCACAACGAGTTGCTGTTAAAACGGTTTCAGGAAGAAGAAGACCTGCATGTCTATTTGTTCGTCGATTGTTCGCGGAGCATGGATTTTGGCTCGCCGAACAAGTTTGACTTCGCGCGAAAGGTGGCGGCGGCACTGGCCTATATCGCCTTGGCCGATCTCGATCGTGTGGCCGTCGTCGCTTTTTCCAACGAGATTGTGGCTGATTTTCCTCTCGCTCGCGGCAAAGCCCGTATTCTCTCGCTGCTGAAGTTCCTTGAATCGCTGCAACCGCAGGGCACGCTCACCGATCTGGCGCGCGTGGCGACAGGATTTGTCCACCGCACGCAGCGCCGCGGACTGGCGGTGGTGGTGAGCGATTTTTACGATCCGAACGGCTTCGAGCGCGGACTCGACATTTTGCGGCATCGCCGTTACGAACCGCACGTCATCCAGGTTTTCGACCGCGGCGAAGCTGAACCGGCCGTATTGGGCGACATTGAGTTGTTCGACGTTGAATCGGCTTCGAGCCGGAAAGTGACGGTCACGGAACGCAACCTCCGCCAATATCGCGAAATCTTCGAGCGGTTTCAACAATCACTCCTGCGTTATTGCCGTGGCTATGGTCTGAGCTGCACCCGAACCTCCACTGAAACGCCATTCGACGAACTGATTCTGAAAATGATGCGCTCGTCGGGGGAAGTTCAGTGAAAAACAAAGCACGGCGTCGGGTCCATGCAAATGTTGGCAGCCAAGCCCCAAACAGGATCTAGCGCCTTGTCCAGACCTAATCTTCGGGTTCGACGCGACTGGAGGATGGGCCTCCTGGCCCGTCACGTTCGATTGGTGACGGGCTAGGAAGCCCATCCTACACCGCGACCGCCTCGCGGCACCCAAAAACTTAGCGTGGACAAGGCACCTTGCCCGGAATCTTCATGAGCGATTACGTCGGCCGCACGCGGCGCCTTCGCTCCGCATCTTTGCAACCGGCGTCAGTCGATGACCGATCGGCCTTCCTGCCCATCACGCGAGCCGAGCGCCCCCCAAGCGCCATAGGGACTGGGACCGGACGACACCGGTTTCCAGGCCAGGTTTCCCGTGTCGATGCCGTTGGTGATAAAGCGACCCGATCCGTCGCACATGCTAACCAGCGCTCCGCCCGGATGGTAGCTGGTGGGCGGATAAACGCCGGTATTGCTGTCGGCGTTCACGTTT
>DASVGM010000769.1:0-3532 GCA_036379555.1 Pirellulales bacterium
CAACAGTCCCTCGCCAACGGAGCCATTGGCGCGGCGGCTTTCGGCCAGGCCGAAGGCGATGCCAAAGACGCAGACGAACAACCCGCGAATGGTGAAGCGCCAGGAGCGCCGCGGCGCGCCGGCCTGTGCTGGCTCGTTTGCGGTTTGCGGTTGGTCCATCTTTGTGGTTCATCCGGATGTTGCGTACCGTTACGCCGATCGCTCGTGGGACAGTGGTTCAGGCCTAGGATTTTTTAAGGCATGCCTCCGATGTCCAAAGGGCGAGAGGAAAGCGGCCTCTGGCAACGGATGCTGCCAGAGGCCTGAAGCGCCTTTGGCGCAGCGGAGTCCCGAATATCCCTTGTCCGGTTGCGTCCCCGCAGAGCCGGACTCCGTTTCTTAGGGCCCGGTCAGCTTACCGCGCCATTGAGCCTTGCCGCAACTGCCTTTGGACATCGGAGTTATGCCTAGAAAATCCACCGCTGCCCTGTCAGTGAGGTTCAGGTACGCAGTTTCCGGATGAACCAAAAAACCCTCCAAGCCAAACGCGTGGTAGAAAAGCAGAATGCGGGCGGCCAGCGGGGGCAAACGCGCGATAGCCGGCGAGTCGCACCAGAGGAGGAAGAATATGCTCATACCAAGTTGCGGGGGAAACCGGAACATGGGCTGTGCAGATCTGCACAGGCCGCAAAAATGCGGAATTTTTTGATTATAACCACCCATTGTGGTTAAGTTTATCTCAGCTCCGCGACATTACGGAAGCGGCGAAATGACATCGTCTCCGCTTCACACCAGCGCCACGATGTGGCCGTTGGCCGCAAGTAAAAAGAGAAGGAGCGAACCGGCCGATTCAAGACGTACCGAGGTCAAAAGAAGGTCGCTCCGCGACAAGGGAAAGCGGCGATGAATCGCACGCACTCCAAGACGGCAGGCCACCCACCCCAGGGGCAATGTCAGGCGCGGCGCGCAAAAAACCCTCCAAGCCAAACGCGCGGTAGAAAGACAGAATGCGCGGGAAACCTGAACATGGGCGGTGCAAATTTGCACCGGCCGCAAAAATGCGGTGTTTTTTGATTAAAACCCACCATTGTGGTTATGTTTGTCTCGGCCCCGCGACATTACGGAAACGGCGAAACGATATCGCCTCCGCTTTACGTCAGCGCCACGGCGCGGCCGTTGGCCGCAAGCAAAAAGGGAAGGAGCGAACCGGCCGATTCTAAACGCACCGAGATCAAAAGAAGGTCGCTCCGCGACAACGGAAAGCGGCGATGAATCGCACGCACTCCAAGACGGCAAGCCACCCACCCCAGGGGCAGTGTCAGGCGTGGCGCGCAAAAAACCCTCCAAGCCAAACGCGCGGTAGAAAGACAGAATGCGGGCGGCAGCGGACGGCAATGTCTGAGGTTCGATCTTTGACAATTCGGAATTCATACGAAGCGGTCGCAATGCTAACACGACGCGGCAGACAAACCCACCCCCCCATATTTGTTATTGCGGGGTGCGGCGGCGTCGGCGCGGCCGCGCGGTGCAAGTCCAAACAGGCAAAGAGTTAACGCCGTGAAAAAAATGTCGCGTTTTTTGTTTTTGTCAACGGCAGTGCCAATCTTGTCAACAGCGCCGTTAGCCCGGATTCTTCATCGGCGCGTAGCGGACTTCGTGAGAAGTCAGGTAGGGGTAGCACCTGCGAGAATTGCACTATAATTGAGGCCATCATGTTTTGCCAACAGAAGTACAGCGTCATCGCGATCCTTGTTTGCCTGTTCGCCGGCGCACGCCTGGCCGCGGCGCAAAGCGTCGCGGGCGACGTGTACGAACTGTCGCCGCTCGAGATCAAGCTCCACGGATCACGCGATCGAATGCAATTGATCGTCACCAAGCTGGCGAGCGATGGCCCGCGCGACGCAACCCACACGGCGTTGTATCGCGCTTTGGATGAAGGCGTCGTTCAAGTAGGCCCCGATGGCCTGCTGAGACCCCTGGCAAATGGTTCCACGCGCGTCGTGGTGAGGCACGGCGGCTGGGAAGCCAGCGCGGCGGTTGAAGTGCGCGGGCTTGACCGGCCCTCCCCCGTCAGCTTTCGCAACGAGATTCTGCCGCTGCTCACCAGGTCGGGTTGCAACTCGGGCAAGTGCCACGGTTCGCCCAGCGGCAAGGCCGGGTTCGCCCTTTCGCTGCGCGGCTTCGACGTGGACCGCGATTTTCTCAAGCTCACGCGTGAAGCGGGCGGGCGACGCACAAACGCTCTGTTGCCGCTGGAAAGTCTCGTGCTATTGAAGGCCACCGCTCAGGTGCCGCACGGCGGCGGCCGGCGTTTTGGCCGCGACGATCCGGCCGCTCGCACGTTGGCCGCTTGGATGGCCGATCGTATGCCGGCCGGCGAGGCCGATCGCTTGCCCGCCGGCTTGGAAGTTTTTCCGGCCGATCGTTGGCTTGAGGCGGGCGCCGACCAGCAACAACTTCGCGTGCTGGCTCGATTCGCCGACGGCTCTTCGCGCGACGTGACTCATCTGACCAGCTTTTCCGTCAGCGACGAAGCGGTGGCCGAAGTCTCGAACACCGCCGTGGTGCGTAAGCTCGCGGCCGGCGAGACGACGGTGGCCGCCGCCTTCGCAGCGCTCTACGCCACCAGCCACATCGTATTTTTGCCGCCGGCCGAGGGCTTCGCCTGGCCCAACCCAGCGGCGACGGGCGACATCGATCGGCTGGTGTTCGATCGGCTGCGGCGGTTGCGCATCGCGCCTGCCGAACTGGCCGACGACGCCACGTTTTTGCGGCGGGCGCATCTCGATGTTTGCGGCATCGTGCCGACACCCGCTGACGTGCGGCAGTTTCTGGCTGATACGCGATCTGACAAGCGCGCGCAACTGATTGACCGCCTGCTCGACCGGCCGGAGTACGCCGATTTTTGGGCCATGAAATGGTCGGATCGTTTGGGCTGCAATCAGCGCTTTGTCGGCAAGACCGGAGCCTTGAAATACTACACTTGGATTCGCCATCAAATGGCCGCCAACGTGCCTGAAGACCGTTTCGCGCGCGAGTTGCTCACGGCGTCGGGCGGCAATTATGGCAATCCGCCGGCCGGGTTCTATCGCTTGCCGCGCACGCCCGAAGATCGAGCCGAACAAATCGCGCAGGTGTTTTTGGGAGTGCGCATCGGTTGCGCCCGCTGCCACAATCACCCCGGCGAACGCTGGACGCAGGACGATTATTATGGGCTGGCCGCGTGTTTCGCGCGGCTCAAGTATCGCAACGGGCCGTTTTTCAATCACATTTACGACAAAGAAGAAACCATCGTACCGACGCGTTCGGGCGAAGTGGTTCATGCGCGCACGCACGCCGTTGTGCCGCCCAAGCCGTTGGGCGCGCCTGAGTTGGCCGAACCGGACACGATCGCGCGGCGAGAGGCGTTTGCCGCCTGGCTGACGGCGCCGGACAATCCGTTCTTCGCGCGGGCGGCGGTCAACCGTGTTTGGGCGCACTTGTTTGGCCGCGGCATCGTGGAACCGGTCGATGATTTTCACAGTTCAAATCCGCCCGCCCATCCCGAATTGCT
>DASVGM010000770.1:0-5833 GCA_036379555.1 Pirellulales bacterium
CGGCGGCCCACAACAATGCGAAGCGCGAGTTTTGACGTTGCGCGTTGGCGCCAAAGCAACCGCCCCCTCGCCGGCTTGCCCGGCAGGAGCGGAAGTTTGACAGGCTAAATCGCCCTAACCAAACCGTTGTCGTTTTGCAGTCTACTCTTGCCGGTCGCCACGCCGCCCGCGGCGGCGTGGCGACCGGCAAGAGCAGACTGCGGGCAGCGAGGTGGGACCGACCGCCCCTTAGCCAACAAACTTCGTCACCTGCCAGACGAGCTGGCAGGGGTCGAAAGCGGCACATCAAATAGAGCAAACGAAGACTGGCAAGCGACTTGCCGCGCCGGCGCTTCGAGTTCGCACGACGAGCGCCGGCACGTTGCTCCGCGGGGTGGCATGTCATTTGGGTAAGAGCGGTGAAGCTGTTTTTCATGTTAATAAAACCAATACCAAGAGACGAACATCGCGGTATACAACGCCAACATCACGGCGCTCATCGCCAAGAGAACCGCCGCCAACGGGCCGGGCAGCCGCGACAATATCCGCCCCAGAACAAGGTAGGCGGGAAACACGGAACTGGCGTATCGCGCCTCGGCGGCCATGCAGGCGCGGTCGGCTTGCAGCACGTAGGGAATCAAAAGCAGTCCGGCGGCGAGCGCCGTTTCGCGGTTCGTGAGCCAACCTTTGGCTCGGCCTAACGTGACCAGCGCCACGGCGAACAGAAACCAAATCGGATTGGCGAACATCAGGTTGAACAACGGGTTGTCGCGCGGCGGGAAATTGCCCCAGTAACACGGCGACGCCGGATCGTAAACCGAGCGGATGGGCCTGAGAGTGATGAGCGCCGCCAGCCCGTCCCAGCTTAAAAACGACGTCTGCCGCGTGCTCCAATGCTGTTGCGTTTGGACGAAAGCCAGCGGATCGTCGAAGGCGACCCATTGAAAGGCCATCCACGCCAACAGCCCCCAGCAAGCCAACGGCAGCAAGGCGGCGCCCTGCGCGACGGCCCTTGCCGGCGAACGCGCGCGGCTCCAGACATACATCGCCAGCGGCGGCAGCAGGGCGACGCCCACCGAGCGGCAGGCCGTCGCCGCGCCGACGATCAGAGCGACATAGATGGCGCGGCACCCCCTTTGCATCGCCAGCATCGCCGCGAGGAGCGATAGCACGAACAGCGATTCCGAATACGCCATGCGGAAAAAGTAGGTGGTGGGCAACAGACCGAACGCCAGCAACGTGTAATCGACCGCGTCGGCGCCGGTCTCCGCGTAACGCTCTTGCACATACGCCGCGAGCAACAAAAACGCCGCGATGAGCGAGACGTGCGTGACAATCAAGAGCGCCGGGCGCGCCGCGATGCCGGTCAGCCGCGACAGCCTGGCCGCCGCCAACGGGTAGCCCGGATAAAACGCCACGCTGGATTGGCGCTTTGGGTTGTACGAATACCCCTCGGTCGCGATCCGCTCGTACCACTCACCATCCCAGGCGAAGAAACCATCCAGAAAAGAATCGTGCTTGGCGGACGGGTGCTCACGGCAAGGCTGGAAGAGGCTAAAGCCGGCGCTCGCGCCGCCGGCCACGACCAGCGCCGTCAAATAGTAGTAGGTCAGCGCGATGGGCCAATCCTTCAGCATTCGCGCCGCCCGGCAACGATAAGCTGCCCTTCAGGAATCGCCGGCAGCGGCCGCGCCAACAACGGCGCGGGCAAATGCCGCAAACAGCCGTCGGCCGCGCGACGGACCCAGGCGGCTTTCGCGTTCTGCCGGAAAATGCCCGCCACGTAGGCGATATTGAATATCTTCGGCGCGGGCCGCCAGTCCAAAACCTCAAACCCGGCTTGTTCGACGAGCGCGGTGAGTGTGGCGCGGTTGAAATACCAGAGATGGTCGATGTGGTAGTGAGGCCAGTGGGCGCCAAGCACGCGGGCCAGCACCGAGCCGACGTTGGGGGTGGTCATCACAAGCCCGCCGCCTGGCCGTAGCGAACTGTGCAGGCTCCGCAGCGCCTCGTCCGGGCGTTTGAGATGTTCAATCACGTCGACGCAGGTGACCAGATCAAATCGCATTTCGCCGAACGAGAAATCCTCGATTCCACCAACGTCAGTCGCTCCGGGCGCGACGCCATCAGCTTGATTTGCCGCCCAGGCGTTCGGTTCCACGCCCATCGCGTGCCAACCGCGGCGCATCGCTTCGGCGAGCAAGTCGCCCAGCCCGCTGCCCACGTCGAGCAATTGGCCGACCGCGAAATGCCGTTCGGCCAGCGAAAGTAATCGCCCCGCCGACTGCGCGCGAATCGCGCGATAGGCCTGTTCGGCGCCCTCCGCGTAACCGAAGGTGCGAAAATAATCCTCGTCATAGATTTCGGCGAGCAAGTCGTCATTCGGCGCCGGGTGGACGCGCATCAAGCCGCAAGTGTCGCATTTCACAAGCCACGGATGCGCCGGCAACGCGGCTCGCGCATCGCGACCGTGGCAGACAATACATGGCAAGCATCCGTATGGGGTGCCCGCCGCTTGATTTTCGGCGGCGCCGCGCGAAGCCTCCTGTTTTTCTGATGCCACGACGATCGCCATGTTATTCTCCCTGGTAAACGCCGCGCCTTGTACGAACATGTTCACAGGCGGCCGCGGCAAGCGCGGTCGCCGCGAGCGCGCTCGTCCGCAGGATAGTCGTTGCGCTGATTTGCTGAGGCGCCGCGGGGCCGAAACAGCCGCAATCGATCTTGAGGCCGCGAGCCAGCGCGATGCCCTGCGCGGCGATGAAGGTGGCGAGAAGCACCGTCGTCACGATCTGGGCGCTCAGCGGCGCGACGCGGCAGATCAGGCAAACTCCGAGAACCATTTCCAGCGATGGCAACAGCAGGGCGAGGCCAAGCGCCACGCGCGCACCGACAAGATCGTACGCCAGAACGCGCGTGATAAAATAGTACGGATTGCCAAGATGGGCAGCCCCGGCCGTCAGCAGCACGAACCCAGCCGCGAGCGACGCCACGCGCTCCGTCATGTAAAGAAGCGCCGGCTTCCAACTTGGTAGATGGCTTTCAGACTTGGGCATGCTCAGCCTCCGTCCTCGGCGCGGGGCGGCGCGGCGACCGTTCGCCACTCCGGCCAACCGCCGGGCAAAAGAGAGACTCGCTCGAACCCCGCCCCGACGAATTGTGCCGCGACGTCCTCATCATAAGAACATTCGGGCCCCTGGCAGTAAACCACGACGTGGGCCGACCGGGGAATGGCTGAAATCGCCTCTTGCCGCGACGATGCCGTCGCCCAGGCGGGAATATTGATCGCGCCGGGAATATGGCCGCGTTGGTAGTCGCGTGGCAGGCGCGCGTCGACGAGCACAGGCAATTCTTCTTTATCACCGTCCAGGGCGTCGCGCAGCTCGCGCGCCGTCAAGGTGGGCAAGGCAGCCGCGCCGTCAGCCACCGCGACCACCTTCGCGACCCGCGCGTTCCTGAGTAAACTTCCCGGCCGCGCCAAGTCGTGGCAGAACGCGAGTGCCGTAGCGGCCAGCCCGATCGCGACCGCGCCAGACGCGAGGCGTGAACCCCGCGCCAAATGACAAGCATATTTCGCGAACAATGAGACCGCGGCGAACACCCCCAGAATAGCAACCAGCCCTCGCATTCGTGAGTGCCGCACAACCTCCGCGGCGTTTCCAGCCCCGAGTGCGACGATGACGGCGCTGCCGTCCCACCTCGAAAGCAATTCGCCAAACGGGTAAAGCATAACTGGGTCTGGATAGTTGAGCACACGCGCTTTTCCATCTTCCACGCCAAGATAAGCGACCCAATGGTTGAATACGTCGCGCCGTTCGGCGGTGGAAATTCGCAGGATAAGCGGCGACTTGCACTCCAATAGATCCCAATCTGTGAGGCCCGTCGCATATTC
Source organism: Pirellulales bacterium (assembly GCA_036379555.1). Taxonomy (GTDB): domain Bacteria; phylum Planctomycetota; class Planctomycetia; order Pirellulales; family JAICIG01; genus DASSFG01. The sequence continues at coordinate 3,872 of DASVGM010000770.1, forward strand.
GGCCGCCAAGCTGTGAGCATGCGCCGCAACCGCGAGATCCCAGCCGGAGCTACCAAGCTCCGAGCTAACGAAACGCGTCGAGATGAGGTCGGCGAGTGAAATCTCTCGGCCGAGAGCGCTTGCCGCCCCAGCGAGGCTGTATATGCCGCAGTACGGACCTGCTTGCATGCGAATCGCGGCGCGCGCCGGGTCGGCCGACCGCCGCCGATCGGCTGCGCCAACAGCGTCGATTAGCTCAACAAAGATCAACGTCAGGGCACCGGCCGTCATCGCGAGCATGCAGCATGACTGTCGAAAGGCCGACCGCTGATACCCAATGACAAGTGCCGGCAAAAACCAGGCTGCGTCCGCATCGCGTCCGCGTGGTTTATTCGTGCTCGTTTTCGACGTGTTCATCATGTTTCATGACGCCGCGCGCGGCGGCCGAATCAAGGGGAATCACAACCCGGACGGCGTGCGGGAACGCGAGCGGCGGCGCGACCAGATCGCGGCGGTAACCAGCAGCGCGCCAATGAGCGTGGCACCGACCAATAACCATACCTTCCAAACGGCGCCTTCACCAGCAGAGAACGTCTGACCGGAGAGAGCCTTCGCCGCGCCTTGATCGAGCGACTTTACCACTTCACCGTCCCGCCATTCATAAGCGATTTGCGATACGCCTCGCATATGCACGGGCGTGCCATCGGGGATAGGCACGGTTATTTTGAAATCGGTGTCGCCGTAAACTGGATTTAGGTCGATATTTGTCACACGTACGTCAGTCCTCTCGGTCGCTAATACTAGTTGCGGGTGATGGCGCGTAAGCTTGTATGTGAACCCCGTGATCACGAAGGCGCCGCCGGTTTGTTCGATTTGGACGTCGTCAATCGTGATATCGACGCGTTCGACGGGCAAATCGGGCCAAAATGAGTCGCGAAGGCCGTGGGGTCCGAGCGATGCAACTGTGCCCGTCCCGAAAATATCGGAGCCGAACTTTTCGACTTCAACCCGACGGGGCAAAAAGCCGACGTCCGGGTCGAACCACACGCGATGTCGTCCGTACTTTCCGCGTGATTCAACGAGAACGTCGCGCGAAAGCAGTCCACCGCTAGCCAAGCTGGTCGTAGCGCTGGTCCCTGACTCCGCAAGGACTGTCGACAACCGCGATACGCCATCAAAATGCACATATCCAAAGATAAATCCGGCTTTTCCGAAAGTAGTCGGCCGAGGGATTTCTGCGAAGCTATCCAGATCGCCACGATGCTGTCGTACGTCCGCTTTCGTGTGCGCAGCCGGCGCTTCGCCTAGAAGCCGCGCAATGATGTCGAACTCCTCGGGCCATTTATCGTCAGCGGGATGCACCCAGACGTCGACCGTTCCCGCTTCAGTCCCAACGTCCTGCTGATGTACGCTCAGCGTGCGCCAGACCCCGTTGATTCGCGCGGTCTCAGACTGTTTTTTGTCAATCTTCCAACGTCCCCGATCGCGTACGCAATCGTAGACGCGGTCGACGACTTTTGTCTCCTGGTCAAATGGGCCACCGGTAAAATATACCTTCACGTCAATGTGAAGCCGTGTGTGTTGAAGTGATTGGAGCGCCGCTTCATACCGTTCTAGCCAATCCGGAGGAACATTTTGCACGCGCGCGTCGTCCGCCGCGGAACGACCGGGCTGAACGACCATTGACACCGCAACTGTCTGCAACACCAATGCAAGCATAAGCGGGTTCCGTGCCCGCTTCGCGAGCGTCCGCCGCGATGTGGAATTGAAGATCGCCAATGAGCTCGTCAGCCGCCAAAGTCTATTGAATCCCGCCACGTAACGCACCTCCGTACCGTCGTCAAATTGCTCCGCGAACACGGTCGCGTGCGCGACGAAAGACACGATGCGCCTCGCCGCAAGGGAACGCGGCGCATTGTGTCCTTTCGCGTTTTCGCGTCATAGCAAGCAATCAGGAACAGCCCATAAGTTTGTCATTGTTGG
>DASVGM010000771.1:0-4258 GCA_036379555.1 Pirellulales bacterium
GGCAATTATGAAACGGCCGATTCACTGATCGCCCGCGCCGAGAGTACTCCGGCCAAGTTTGGCGTGATGCACATGGGCGACACGCCCAAAAAGGCGCGCCGCGATTTGACGAACCTGCGCGGCGGCAAAGCACCGCAAAAACCGAGCGACTTGTTCGCGCCCGAGGGTAGTGAGAAGCCGGCCGGCAAACAAGGCGCCGCCGTGCGCGATCCTTTCGCTCAGCAACAAGGCTTTGAACCGACCATGGGCCGGCCGCCGGTCGATAGCGACGTGCCCGCCGATGGCAGGCTGATTGACGCTCCCCCCGTGGAAGACACGCTGGGCAAGCTGCCCGGCGAACAACGAGGCTTTCCCACCGAATCGCCGTTTGGCAAATCGAGCATGGTCGCTCCGCCCGGCGACGATTCCGAGGAACCGGGACTGCCGGCCGGCGGCAAGCCGCCAGTGCGGCAAACGTCCGATGCGATGCTGCGCGAAGAAAGCGGCAAGTTGCTGTATGGCGCGCGGCGCGCCTTGGCGGTGGGCGACGTGCGCCGCGCCGGCGATTTGCTCAACCAGACCAAGTCTCTGGGGTTGGAATATGATTTTCACGAAGATTCGCCGACCAAGGTGGAGGCGGTCATCGAACATTACGCGCAACTGCTTGAGCAAGGCGGTTCGCCCGACAGCGATACTTACCGCCGCCGCAAGGCCGAGAGCCTGCTGGAACAGGCCGAAGGACTGCTGATGTGGCAAGACCTGGACGAGGCCAAGCGCCTGGCGGAAAGCGCCCAACGGCTGAACGTCGTGTATGGCCCGGCCGACATTCGCCCTGAGGCATTGCTCGAACGGATCGCCGCCGCGGGCCGCGCCGGCGGGCCAGCCGAACGCTTGCCAGCCGAACGCTTGCCGGCGGAACAACCGCCAGTGGAGCACATGCCACCGGTCGATCCGGCGGCGGCGCCGCAAAACCTGGTCGCCGCGGGTCGGGCGTCGTCGCCAAAAGAACAAGTGAGGCAGCTTTTGGGCCAGGCCAAGGCGGCCATGGCCGCCGGCGATTTGGACCGCGCAGAGGATTTTGCCGTGCAGGCCGAAAACGTCGGCCTGCCCGACGCCGCGTTCGGCCAAACTGACGAGCGCCCCTGGCAATTGTTGCTGAAGATTCAGCGGATGCAGAAGGAGCAGCGCAAAGTGCGGCCGGTCGGCGGGGTGACGGCCATCGCCGCCGATGGCGCCGAACAGCCCACCGCCAACCAGGCTCTTTACGACCGCGATCGCGATCCGACGCGCAACGTGCCCGCCACCGCGCAGGAAGCGGCGGAAACGCTGAACGGCGTCGAAATGTATCAGCGGGGGGAGCAGGCGCTGCGCGATCACGACGGCACGACCGCGCTGGGCTGGTTTCGCAAGGCGAACCTGCATCGCGACGAGCTTGACCCGGTGATGCAGCAGCGTTTGCAAGAGCGTTTGCAGCTTTTGGCCCGGCCGCAGGAGCCGGCGAGCAAGCCGGCCGGCGACGGCTCGCTGATTCCCGGCACGGCGGCCAATGAAAAGCTCAAATTCCGACAAGTCGCCGGGGAATTGGAGCGGAAAGAGAGAGCGGCCGCCAAGCTGCGCGACACGAACCCCACGCAAGCCAAAAAAGAACTGGAAGAGTGCCGCGGCATGCTGGAAAAGTCGGATCTCGATGCGAAAGGCAAGGAAATCTTGATCCGCCGCATTGACCGGCAGTTGCACGACCTGGAGCACTTCGTCGAATCGAATCGCGGCCGCATCGAGCTGAACGAGCGCAACCAGGCGGTGCGTTCGCAGATCGATCGCGAGCGGCAGTCGAAGGTCGAGGTACAGCAGAAACTGGCCGAGCTGGTCGATCAATACAACACCTTGATGCACGAGCACCGTTATGCGGAGGCCGAGGTCATTTACAAACGGGCCGCCGAGATCGCGCCTGACGAACTGATCGTGCAACAGCTCAAGAATCAGTTGACCATGGTTTCGCGAACCGAAAAATACAAACAAATTCGCGACGCCAAGGAAGAGTATTTTGTCACGGCGTTGAACAACGTCGAGAACTCGGCTCAGGCCGCCGGCATTGACGACGAGCATCCGCTCAAGTTCAAAGACGTCAAAGAATGGGCGAAGCTGACCAAGTCGCGCAAGGAGTTGCTTAGCGAACTGAGCAACCGCAAGACCGAACGCGAGGTGGAAATCGAGAAAAAGCTGCGCACGCCGGTCTGGCTGAAGTATGAGGAAGCGCCGCTGAGCCAGGTGATTGAAGACCTGGGCAAGCTGGCCCAAGTGCCGACGTTGCTCGATCCGCGCGGATTGACCGAAGAGGGGATCGACAGCCACACGCCCGTAACCATCAACCTGACCACGGAGATTTCGCTGCGCAGCGCCTTGAACCTGATCTTGGAACCGCTGCACTTGAGCTACGTCATCAAGAATGAAGTGCTCTTGATCACCAGCGAGCAGATGCGCGACGGCGAAGTCGTGGCCAAGACGTACAACGTGGCCGACCTGGTGATTCCGATTCCCAATTTCGTGCCGAACCCGAACATGGGTCTGCAAGGCGCCCTGCGCGAGGCCCAGCTCAACATGCCCAACAACTGGGCCGGCATGAGCGGCGACGGGCCGATGCAGGTGGCGGCGACCGCCACGGGCGCCGGGGCCAACGCCGTCATCGACTCGCGTTCGCTTTTGGCCCAAATGAGCAACGACGCCTCGGCGACGCTCCCTTCGCCGACGGCCAGTGTGGCGGGGCTGGGACCGGGCGGTTTGGGCGGCGGACATCAGGCCGACTACGAAACGCTCATCGAACTGATCACCACGACCGTCGCCCCCACAACCTGGGACGACGTGGGCGGTCCCGGCTCGATTCAGCAGTTTCCGGGCAACTTGAGTTTGGTCATCAGCCAGACGCAAGAGGTACATGAAGAGATCGCCGACTTGCTGGAGCAGCTTCGCCGTCTGCAAGACCTGCAGGTGACGATTGAGGTGCGGTTCATCACGCTCAACGACAATTTCTTTGAACGTATCGGCGTGAACTTCGATTTCAGCATTCCCACGCGGCTCAATCAAAAGTTCACGCTCTTCGGCGAGAACAAAGCAAACCCCGCGGTTCTCAACTCGGGAACAACCCCGGCTTTCCCGCCGGCGACGGCCGCGGCGCAAAACGTCGCCCTGCCGCCCAACGGGCTGAACCGCAAAGAGGCCGTCACCGTCGGGTTGTCGCCCGGCGCCACCGGCAGCGTGTTGTATAGCTCCAACCTGGACATTCCCTTCCAGCAGGGCAGTTTCGGCTTGGCCACGCCGCAGTTCGGCGGCTATCAGGCCGGCGCCGGGGCCACGGTGGGATTTGCCATTTTGAGCAATATTGAAGCGTATTTCTTGATGGAGGCCTCGCAGGGCGACCGCCGCAGCAACGTGTTGCAAGCGCCCAAGGTCACGCTCTTCAACGGCCAGCAGGCACAAGTCTTCGACGTGACCTCCACGCCGTTCGTCGTGAGCGTGATTCCGGTCGTCGGGGCCTTCGCCGCCGCGCAACAGCCGGTCATTCTGGTGTTGAACGAGGGCACGCAGCTCACCGTTCAAGCGGTCATTTCCAGCGACCGCCGGTTTGTGCGCTTGACGCTGGTGCCGTTCTTCAGCAACATCACGCAGGTGAACACCTTCACGTTCACCGGCTCTAGCAGCACCACGCAGAACAGCGATTCGGAAGGGCCGAGCGACAACACCACGAAGCGCGTCACTTCGCAGACCGCTTCATCGCAAGGCACGACGGTGCAACTGCCGTCGTTCTCGTTCTTTTCCGTGGCCACAACGGTGAGCGTGCCCGACGGCGGCACGGTGCTGCTGGGCGGCATCAAGCGCTTGTCGGAAGGCCGCAACGAATTTGGCGTGCCGATTCTGAGCAAGATCCCCTACGTCAATCGTCTGTTCAAAAACGTCGGCATCGGCCGCGAGACGCAAAGCCTGATGATGATGGTCACGCCGCGCATCATCATTCAGGAAGAGGAAGAAGCCCTGCTGGGCATTCCCTCGTCGCCGTAGCGGAGCAGCCTTCTCACGAAGTCAGCATCGGGCCGATGCATAAGCCCGTCTAAATTGTCTTTCCCCCCGGGCCACCGCGGCTGGCTGTCAGCCGCGGTGGCTTTTCCATACGGCGGAAAACCGGGCGGAAAGACGCATCGGCCTGCAGTGCGGCGCGTCAGTCCCACAGGTACCGCTCGTCGTACTCTATGCCATGCCGCCGCAGCAGTTCACGCAATTCGTCCTG
>DASVGM010000772.1:0-3064 GCA_036379555.1 Pirellulales bacterium
GAAAAGCCGATCGCCAACCTCGCTCGGCCCGCGACGATCGGCGCCTCGGCCGACGTGGCCGCCCGCGATTTTTTGCGGTTGATGAATGAGCGGCACTTGGCCCGGCATGCGGGCGAGGGCGAATTGGCCGCCCGCATCGCCAGTTATGAAATGGCCGCCAAGATGCAGTTGGCGGCGCCCGAGGCGGCCGACCTGTCGCGCGAGTCGGCCGCCACGCTCGGCGAATATGGCGTTGACGACGCCAGCCGCGTGAAAGCCGGTTTCGCGCGCAACTGTTTGCTCGCCAGGCGGTTGTTGGAGCGCGGCGTGCGGTTCGTGCAGTTGTTTAACGGCTCATACGCCATGGGCGAAGGCATCGGCAATTGGGATGGCCACAAAAAACTGCGCGAGCAATACAGCGTTCACGGGCCGATTCTCGATCAACCGGCGGCGGCCTTGATGAACGATCTGCGGCGGCGCGGTTTACTGAGCGACACCTTGGTGGTGTTTGTCACGGAGTTTGGCCGCATGCCGACGTTTCAAAAAGGGGCCAGCGGTCGCGACCACAATCCGCACGGCTTTACCGTCTGGCTGGCCGGCGCGGGCGTGAAAGCCCCGTTCAGTTACGGCGCGACCGACGAGCTTGGTCACAAGGCGGTCGAAAACACGGCCACCATCTATGATTTGCACGCCACGATTCTGCATCTGCTGGGCCTCGACCACGAGCGGCTGAGTTTTTATCACAACGGCATCGAGCGCCGTCTGACCGACGTGCATGGCCGCGTCTTGCGAGATATTTTGAGCTAGCGCGTTGTCAATGCTAAGAGGCTATCCGAAAACTCGCCGTGGGGCGGGCCGCCGGCCCGTCCGGAAGCGCAAGACGGCTCAGCGAGCCGCCCCACGATACGCTGCCACGGCGAAATCCGAGTTTTCGGATAGGCTAAGAGGCTGTCCGAAAAGCGAGTTTTGTGTCCGGAGGATGGCCTTCCCAGGCCGTCCAGTAGCGAGCGCGTCGTGACGGGACGGCCTGGGAAGGCCATCCTCCAATGTTTTCCGACAGTCTCTAAAAAATGCGTTGGCGGCTTGTAGGGTGGGCATTGCCCGCCTTGAGTTCTTTTTAGTTCCCGAGAGATTCGATCAATCGCCCCGCCTCCCGGCGGAGGGCTTCGGCTTCAAGATAATACTCTACGTCATGCTGATTGCCGAGAATGCGGTCCTCTCTGAGGTGGCGATCGAGCCAGCGCACGCCGCGCGCATAATCGACGCGGGCCTCGGCCGCCTGTTTCAGATGGTGATGGGCCATGGCGCGGCAAAACCAGTAACGGCCCAGGTCCAACCGATACCAGGGCAAATCCTCGTGTAGGACTTGCTCGAATTTGCCCGCCCGGCAATACAACAACGGCAGCAGCGGCTTCTCGTCATCGCTCGGTTCGTGCCGGCACCATAGAGCGAGCTGCGACGCGGCCGCCGACCCTTGCGGCACCACCAGCCGCAGACGAATTGAAGCCGGCCATTCATCTTCGGACGGGGTTTGCTCCTGAACGCCGGAACCCCACGCTTCAAGCATGCGCCGGCTGGACTCCTCGATTTGTGCGCACAGCCGCTCGTGATCGTCCAGCTTTCTCATAACGATGCGAGACAGCGCATACTCGGATGGAACCCAAGTCCAGTTGCCGAAGCCGGGGAATTCGGCCGCCCGCGAGTAATGGTCCGCGGCGTCGGACCAGCGGGCATCGAGCACCGCGCGTTCGGCGGAAGTGATCCAGCGCGCAACGTCGTTTGGCCGCGCCCGCCCCACGCGCTCGAAGACCTCCGGCCATTCGTAGATATCTCGCCAGACATCACCGTCCCCAATTCCTCCCATCCGGGGGGACGGCAAGGCATGAATCCAGTCCAAGAGCTGGCAAAAAGCCCCGGCCGCCTCACGAACCTGGCCCAATTCAGCGCGACAGCGGCCGATGTCAAACAATGCTTGACCTCTGGGTGAGTATGGATCGCCGTCAATCGACGCGGCTTTGGCGGAGCCATCGTATTGTTTTCCATCCGTCGTCGAACCGTCAGATGGGAGCCACCATGCGTTCTCCTCATGCAGCGCGTCGAGCGCGTCTTTCCAGCGGCCGACGTGGGTCAATTCTTGCCCGTGAGTCAGAGGCTTATTGATGTCGTGCCTAGTGATTTCCGTATGCGGCAGCATTTGTTCGGCCAGCCAAGTCGTTACCGCCGTGCCGTGGATGTCGAGCCTTTTTAATCGTGGGAACTGGGCGAGATAAGGCAGCGCCGCGTCGGTGAGCTTCGTTTCGCCGAGATTGAGGTCTTCAAGCTCGGTGAGTCCAGTGAGGTGGCGAAGGCCCTCGCCGCGGATTGAAGAACCGGAAAGGTCGAGATACTTAAGGCGCCGGAGGCCCGCCAAGCAGACAAGCCCATCGTCGGTGATCGGCAGATGCGAAAGCGACGAGATACGATCATGGTGATAACCGAGGTCAAGATATTCCAGCTTGTGGAGTTCGGCCAAGTGGACTAGCCCTGCATCGCTGATGACCGACTCGCACAACGTCAGTTGCGTTAATTCGCTCAGAGCGCCAATGGTGGCCAGATCGTCGTCCAAGGCATGATAGGATTCGAGATCCTGCAGCCCGGACAGGTCGCGCAGCCAACATGGATCGCGCGGGAACTCGGAATAGTACCCGCAATCAACACGATTGACGCGGCGGAAGAAATCAATTCCCAACGCGGTGCGAATGCGAACCGGCGTCAAGTATTCCACCCGCTCGACGAAAGAACGCGGCGATTTGACCGTCTTTCCCCCTAGAAAATCATTTGATTCAAAGTAAGCAGACGTGTCGTCATAGTAGTAGATCTTCGCGCCATCGGAGATCAGAGCCGCCACCGCTCGTTGTTGCCGGCGAATTCGCTCAACATACCAACCGAGCACGACGCACGCCATCGACATCACGACCAGCAGGGAGCGAAGCCCATATTGCAATCGCGGACGACGGAGAGTATTTCGCAAGCGCATGCCTAATGCTCTGTCAACCCTAACAAGACGGGGCGGTGGTTTGTAGGGTGGGCATTGCCCACCACGCCA
>DASVGM010000773.1:0-8059 GCA_036379555.1 Pirellulales bacterium
CTGGGGCTGAGCGGCCATACTGTCGTAACAAATCTAATTGCCATTGGCGGCACGTCATGATCTTCGATCCTGGAAAATCGTATTGGTTGGCGCCTCGTGCTATGAACTCGCGCAACGACCGCGTGAACACCACGACCACGAGGTTCCGTTTCCCTGCCAAATGGAGGTAGTTGGCACGAAGGAGTAGTAGGTTCGTTTTGCCACAACCCGGCGGTCCCGTAATGAGGGCGCTTTCATCTGGCAGCAAACGAATGATGTTGCGTTGATCCGCATCGAGATCATTCTTGCCAACCCACCACGTTCCACTCATAGGTGCCCCTCCAAGTTGGCCCCAAGGTCCAGCCAGTAGATGCCGCCGGCGGCCTCTTGCGCTGCACCTTGCTGCTGGGCGAGATCCAGGGCGCACCAGAGAACGGTTTGAATACAAGCCGGTAAGGCCGCTGAATCCAGTGGACCGCGAAAAACGCCGGCCGATGATGGCGGGTGCCCGCAAGTATGACCGTTTGGCAATAGGGCCGCCGACGCCGTGATGCTAACTGTTAGAGATGGCTGGTCAACCAACTCGCAGGCAAATTGAACGAAAAGGTCGGCCGGCAGGGATGCGTCGGGCGAAGCTGCGAAAATGACCTGGATGCAGGTTGCACTGTCAAAGTGATGGGTGATCTCCATCGGCGGAAACGAATCGCTCCCGGCGCACTCAAGGCGGATAGTAATGTCAAGTTTCTCAACAACGCGTTGGCCGATTTCCCTAGCGTTTGCGATCATGGCAGCGGCGCGTTTGCCTGGTTGTGCGCGAGCAAGCAGTGTTCGTTTTCGCACGCGTTCCCGCGCGGTTTCGACGGCGGGCTTCGTGGTCGGCTGTGATTCAAAGTCGCTCCACGCGACCAGCGTAAGGCGCGCATCGGGCGATTTGACAAGACAGTTCTGTGCCAAAAGTACAAGGTCTGCACCAACATCATCTGCATAGATTTCCGGTTTCTCGCTCTTGACCGCCTCGACGAGGACGGCGAAGGGATCAGAGAATTCCTGGAATAAAGGGCGGCGCATAATGAGGTCGTGCAGCACGGCTCCTAGCTGGTAAAATGCGATTGCCCTCCAGCCCTCGACCGAATCTTTTTCCGTGCGCGTGAGGAATTCCGGCGAACTGTACCTCAATGTGCCGATAAACACCCTCGCGTCTTCATCGGTCAGATCGGAGTCGCCGACCGGCCTCAAGACGCCTAGATCGAGGAGGACGGCGCGGGAAAAGTCGTGGAAGATTGCGATGTTTTCCGGTTTGATGTCCCGATGGGCGAGCCTCTTCTTGTCGAGAAACTCGGCCGCTGAAGCGACCTGCCGCATAATCGACGATATCTTGTCGCGCGGAACGAGCGTTAGACTCGCTGCCAGATTTGGAGCGTCGATAAGCTCCATCGCCACAAACAAGTGTTGCGTCACTTGGCATTCCCCTCCGTCAAGGATCTGAACCAGGTAGGGGTGGTGTTCGCCAACTAGGCTTCGCTCTCGACCTATCCGCGCTAGCTGTGTTTCTCTCCCGAAACGCTCGACGAGCTCTGGGTCGAATACCTTCAGGGCGGCTCGCTTCCCATCTTTCGTTGCGTCGAAAACGACTGCCGATTTCCCGGCGTTTATAAGGCGCCCCACCGCCCATCCACCGACCTGATGACCGGCCAGCTCTTTGGCCATGCGCTCCGCTCGAACCGAATCCATGTTAGCTTCCCGAAACGGCAGGCAGGCGTTCGGCCGCGTCCGAAGGCTTGTCGCCAGCGAGGCAATTGCAGAGGTTTAAGGATCATCGCGGTCAACCGATCATGATACCAGATCGACTCTACGGTCTAAAAGCCTCCCGATTTGTCGCGCCTGAAAGGAGACACCTGCATGAAAGAATACGGCAAGCAAAGGCACACATCCTTTTGAACGCGGTTGGGACTCTGATCACGCCCGGTCGGACGCAAAGTAGGATCGAACAAGAAGGGTCAAGAATGCGCCGCCACGTTCGGCTCAATGGCGATGGCAAGCGAGAAGGTTGGGCGGCAGGATTGGGAGTCGCGTAGTCGGCGCGCCGGGCGGCCCTGGGTGGCGGGTTGACTTCGCTCATACGGTGCGGCCGGACGGCGAATGGCTCGCGCCGAGAACGGCTACGCGCTCAGGATCGTGCATCGCGTCTGCTTGAAGCGGGTAAAATCGCGGTCGAAAGTGACGATTTCCAGCCGCGCCGCTTGCGCGAACGCGGCCAGGTAGGCGTCGCTCCAAACCTTCGAGGTGAATGAATCGTTTTGCGTATAGGCCCGCCAATTCGACTCGACTTCGCGCGGCTCTGCCGCGTACGCTGCCAGCGGATCGACGATGATGGCATCGTAGAGCTTCCATGCCTCCTTCAGAGATACCGCTTCCTCGCCCAGAGCTTTTGGGTTGGTTGCGAGCCGCAAAAACCCTTGTTGCGTCAGCCGGCAGAAATAGGAGATTCCTACTGAAGCCTCAAACCACAGAAGCGCGGCAGAATGATGAATGTGGCGGTCAAATGACAGCGCGAGCCACAGATTCACGTCAGGCAGAAACATCGTCGTTTTCCAATAACTCAGCGACGCGCTGAGCCGTGAGGTGCAACGTGCCAGGCTGTTTTGAGCGGACCAAGGGGAACTTGACTCGACCTGCGCCAGCCGGCTTGCCAACCGCTGGAAAATCGCACGAAACGCTCACGATTGTACCTTCAGCTAGCGGAGGCCCGCCGTCGAGAACTACCACGCCGTTTTTTATTCGCCCGAGAATCACCATATTATGATTGTGAGCCACAATCGGAGGCGAATCAAGCCCGTGGCCGGTGCGATGCTTGACCGCGCCGTATTTGCCGCCGCAGCCAATCCACCGCTGGAACAGGTAAACAAAGGAAACCTCTCGCACCCGCGTCCGCGAACGATTCGCGGTCAAGCCGCCGCCCGCCGGCGGCGCGCCGCGATCTCCTCATAAACCGCCAACAACTCGCGCGCGTTGCGGTCCAGCGTGTGCCGCAAGGCGAGTCGCCGCGCCGCGGCCGACATGCTCGCGCGCGCGGCGGGATTCAGCAACGGCCGCAAGACGGCGCAAAGCTCGTCCAGATCGCCGGGGTCGTGGAGTAGATCGCCCTCAACGCCCGGCGTCATCAATTCCGCGGCGCCATTGAAACAGCTTGTCACCACCGGCAGACCGCTGGCCCAGGCCTCCAGCACCACCAGGCTGCAAGGATCGTAAAACGTGGGCTGCACATAAACGTCGGCCGCCGCGTAATAGGGCACGGTATCGGCCGCCGGGCCAATCCAGAGCACACCGTCGGAGCCGCCACGCGGCAGTCGCTTGCCGCCGACCACCGCCAGCTTCACGCGATTCCCCTCGCCGCGCAATCGTTCAACCGCCGCCATCAGGCCGGGCACGCCCTTGAGACGGAAATTGTGCGCGACAATCAAGAGCAACGTCTCGTCGTCGCGCACGGCAAGCTCATCGCGCACGACTTGACGATAGCGCCCTTGCCATTGAGGCGAAAACCGCTCCGTGTCGACACCGTTATAGACCACGCGAATCTGCCCGCGCCGCACGCCATGAAAGCGCTCGAAATCGCGCTTCACCATCTGCGAAAGAGCGATATACACGCGGTCTTCAGCCATGTATTGGCCCATCAGCAATTGTTGAAACTGATGGTAACGCGGCAGACAACGCGCCGCCCGCCGCTTGAGCGGACGCAGCCAACGCGGCAACAAGAGCAGGTTCTGCTCGAAGGCCGCGGTGCGCGAGCCACCATGCGGTTGAAAAACATCGCACTGCCAGCCGGCGCCCATGTCGTGGGTCACGTCGAGGCGCAGAGCATCAAGCGTTCGCTCGGCCGAGCGGGCGAAATCGACGCGCGTGCGCGGCCGCTCGACCTGGTGCCGCACGATGCCGCCGGGCACGTCGTCGCCGAAATGCCCCGCCACCACATGCACTTCGTGCCCGGCGCGCAGCAACCAGGCGGCGTATTGGCTGGTCCATTGCTCGGCGCCGCCGCGAGCGGCGTCAAAACTTTCGATCGTCAGGCCGATTTTCATGGGTGCGCTCCCAAACGCCGCTGCATGGCCTGGCGGCGGCGCAGAATCTTGCGTATGAACCGTTTATCGGCCGCGCTCAGCCGCTCGACGCCCAGGTAACGCTTGATGAACCGCAATTGCATGCCGCGTGTGACACGCTCCCGCGGGGCTGAATACGCCAACTGCGCCAGGTCTTTCACAATCCACCGCGACCGCAGCCAACGCCGCGTTTCGACGCGTTGCAGGTCGATCAGCCGCACGGCGAAGCCGCTCTCAGGTGATTCTTGAATGAACAGATGGCAGCAATAGAAATCGCGGTGATTGAAGCCCGCCCTGTGAAAACGATGCGCGACGTCGGCCACGGCGTCGGCCAGCGCGGCCAACTCGCGGTCGGGCCTAAGACGTTCGGCCGCCGGCATGAAACGCCGCCGAATGAAGTGATCGAGTTGCGTGAAGCCGTGCAACTCTTCCGTCATGAAGAACGACTCCGCCACGCCGCCGCGCACCTGTTCGCCGAAGGCCACCACGCGCATGCTCTCGATGCCCGCTTGTTGCAAAGCCGAAACATTCTCGGCTTCAACGCGGCCGGGCGTTGGCGGCGGCGTGCGCGCCAGCCAGCCGCGCAGCCAACCAAGCGGCGAGCGCTCGCGGTGCTTTTTTAAGAACAGCACCTGACGGCGCCCTTGGCTGGAGAACTCCAGCCGCCAGTTCTCGCGATCGGGCAACGTGCGCAACAACCGGCCGCGCGCGTGACGCATCACGGCGTCGAAATTCACCAGCCCCAGCCGCCGCAATTCAGCCTCGTATTCTCGATCGACCCACATGCACGCATCAGACATTTGCGAATCAGGCATGCGGGCCAAAGCAGCCGCCGGCCGCTGCTTTTCGTGACTGCCATCGAAGCGATACTGTTTCTTGGCTGATTCAGGCATGTTGCACCCCGGCGGATGAAGGAAGCAACTGGCGCGCGGCGCGGTAGACGTCGTCGACGGACAAATCTCGCATGCAACGATGATGTTTCAACGGGCAAACGCGCCGCTGGCAAGGCACGCATTCCAAATCAAGTTGTAAGTGGATAGCCCGCGGATGATAGTTTTCACTGAGGCTGATGCGCGTGGGTCCAAACAACGTCACCACCGGCACGCCAAACGCGGCCGCGAAATGCCGCGGCCCGCTGTCGGTGGTGACCATGGCCGCCGCCCGGCGAACGCAGGCTTTGCTCAAGCCGATGCCAAGCCGCTCGTCGGCCAGGCTCCGCACCCGCGGGTGCGCGGCGGTGCGGACGATTTCGGCCGCGATGGCGCGTTCTTGCGGGCCACAGATCACCAGCACATGGCGATCATCGTCGCTGGCCAGCCGCCGCGCCAGGGCCGCGAAGTAGGGTGTGGGCCAAAGTTTGGCCGCGCCGAACGCTCCGCCCGAATTGAGAACCACCACCTGCTTGCCTCCTGGCAGGCAGAGCTTTGCCCAGACGGCATCGGTCATGCGCTCGTCGGCGGGCGTCGTCGCCAGTTCAATCTGCCGCGATGCACTTGGGCAACCGGCGGCGTAGGCCAACTCCAGGTAATAATCGAGTGCCGAAACCGGCGCCAGACGCCCGGCCGTCCGTAGCGGCGTCAGCCTTTGGGTGAGCAGGCAACCGCGGCCGCCGCGATCGTAGCCCAAACGCTCTTTGGCCCCGCCGGCCCAGGCGAGAAACGCCGTGCGCCAACTATTGGGTAAGAGCAGCGCCAGGTCGACCGCTTCGCGCCGCAATCGCCGCACGAGCGACCAGCCCCGCTCGCGCGCGTCGGGCGAGTGCGGATCGTAAACCAGTTGCTCGTCGAGCCAAGTCGTGCCGTCGAGCACGCCGGCCGCGTGGGGCCGTAAAACGCCGATCAAGCGGCCATCGTTGCCCAAATGGTCGCGCAGCGCGCGCAGCGTCGGCGTGGCCATCACCACGTCGCCCACCCAGTTTGGCAAGAATACGGCGATTTTCATGTCTGTTTCGCCCCCGTGCCACGGCTCGCGGCTGAATTGGCGGCCGCCGGCAGAAAATGTGGCCCGGTCAGCGTCGGGGTTGCGGATGTTGAACTTATCGGCGCGCCGCTTAGCGCCGCCACAATCCTTGTTGTCGAAACGCCCTCCACCAGCCCGACGACGCAAACCTCGCCGCCATACGCCGTTACCAACTCATGCCCGACCACTTCATGCGGAGCGTAGGTGCCGCCTTTGACCAGCACCTCGGGCCGCAATGCTTCCAAAAGGCGGTGTGGCGTCGGTTCGTCGAAAACGACGACGTGATCGACGGCGGCCAGAGCGGCGAGCATCGTGGCCCGATCGGTCTGATTGATGATCGGCCGCGAGTCGCCTTTGAGCCGCCGCACGCTGGCATCGCTGTTCAGGCCCACGACGAGCACGTCGCCCAGCGCGCGAGCTTCGGCCAGGTAACTGACGTGCCCGACATGCAGTAGATCGAAACAGCCGTTGGTTAAGACAATCTTGCGGCCCATCTTTTTATGCTCCGCGACGCTCTCGGCCAGACGCTCGAGGTCGGTTACTTTGTCGCGCAAGTCAAACGACTTGGCGGCCGGCATTGGCGTTTCAAAGGCCCGCGCCTCCTCGACGATGCGTTGCCTGATTTCTTCACGAGGGATGACGGCCACGCCAACTTTCTCCACCTCCAAGCCGGCGGCCACGTTGGCCAACTGCAAGGCCAAGGGGGGCGGCGTCTTGGCGGCCAGGGCCACACCGATCATGGCCAAGGCCATATCGCCGGCGCCGGTAATGTCGTAGACGGCCCGCGGCCGCGTCGGAAACACGCTGGCCGTGCCGTCGCGATCGACCAACGCCATGCCGTCGCGATCGAGCGTGACAATGCCCAGATCAAGCTGCAAATCATCGCGCAGCTTGCCGGCCGCGGCGAAGGCGTCGGCCGCGGTTTGAATGTGAATGCCGGTCGCCAACTCGGCCTCCAGCCGGTTGGGCGTCATGCCGGTGGCGCCGCGGTAGCGAGTGTAATCGTGTGAACGAATCGGGTCGACAAGCACCGGCACGCCGGCGGTTCGCGCGGCGTCGATCAGCGCGCTCAACAAACCGCGCGTGCAAACGCCCTTGTCATAATCCGAGATGAGCAGCACGTCGAACAGCGGCAAACGATGGACAATCGCCGCCAGCAAAAACGCTTCCAACTCGGCCGAGATGGCGTCGCGCACTTCACGATCGACACGCAGCATTTGATGCGGATGGCGGCCTTGCGCCCGGCCGATGAATCGCTCTTTGACGGTGGTGGGGCGTGCCGCGTCGTCGTAAATGAGCGACGTTTCGACGCCGGTTTCGCGCAGCAACCGCCGCAGAAGTTCGCCATCGCGGTCCTGACCCACTACGCCGGCGCAGGCGACTTCCGCCTCCAGCCCGCGCAGCATATTGCAGACATTGGCGGCGCCGCCCAGCCGCGCCTCGCGCTGCTCGGCGCGCAGCAGAATGACCGGCGCTTCCTGGCTGACGCGCTCGGCGTCGCCAAAGGTATAGCGGTCGAGAATCAAATCGCCGACCACCAGCACGCGGGGGCGCCCGAGGCGGTCGAAAGTCGTTAGCAGTTCGGGCGAGCCCATCGAATGTCTTCCCTGACAAGGATTGCCCGTAACGGGGTGCCGAGTTTTAGCGACAAACCGCAAGCCGGGCAAGGCTAGTGCCTTGTCCACGCTCAATTTTCGGCTGACGACGTGAGTTTTGTTCCGCTCCGCCACCGCCGGCTTTACGCCGGTGGAGCGGTGATTGACAGCTAGAAACGCCGCCTTATCGCGACCCCTTCCCCCTTTTTTGTGTTGCGTCCGCCGCCGCAGGCAGTGGACGCAACGCGAAAAAGAGGAGGCGGAGGAGGTTATTGCGACCAAGCGATCTAGCGGTCAATCATCGCTCGACCGGGATGAACCCGGATCGGGGCGGAACAAAACTGGCGTCAACGACTCGTGGTGCGCAACGCCCCGTTTGCGCAGGCCAGGGCTCGCCCCGGTAGAGTTTTTAGCGGTCAATCACCGCTCCAC
>DASVGM010000774.1:0-3617 GCA_036379555.1 Pirellulales bacterium
GGGCAGTGCCCACCCTACGCCAGAAGGGTGCGAACGATCTCGCCTTCCACGTCGGTGAGGCGGAAGTCGCGGCCTTGAAAGCGGTAGGTCCGCCGCGGGTGATCGAACCCCAGCAGGTGCAAAAGCGTGGCGTGCAAGTCGTGTACGTGAACGCGGTCGCGCACGGCGTTGAAGCCAAAGTCGTCGGTCTCGCCCAGCGTGATGCCCGGCTTGATGCCGCCGCCGGCCAGCCACATCGTGAAGGCGTTGGGATGATGGTCGCGGCCGTCGTCGCCGCCTTGCACCATTGGCGTGCGGCCAAATTCGCCACCCCAGACAACTAGCGTCTCGTCCAACATGCCGCGTTGCTTGAGGTCGCGAATCAAGGCCGCGCAGGCCTGGTCGGTATCAAGGCAGTTCTGGCGCAGGTCATGCACCAGGTTGCCGTGCTGGTCCCAAGCCTCATGCAAGATTTCGACGAACCGCACGCCGCGTTCCACCAGCCGCCGGGCTAAAAGGCAGTTGTTGGCGAACGACGGCTTGCCTGGCGCAGCGCCGTACATGTCGAGCGTTTCCTTGGACTCGCCCGCCAGGTCCATCAACTCCGGCGCGCTTGATTGCATGCGGAAGGCCATTTCATAAGAGTGGATGCGCGTGGCGATTTCGGGATCGCCCACGGCATCGAGCCGCATCTTGTTGAGCCGGCCGAGCGAGGAGATGGAATCGGCCTGCAGCGTGGCGTCGATGCCCGGCGGGTTGGAAAGGTAGAGCACCGGATCGCCGCTGGCGCGGAACTGCACGCCTTGATACACCGTCGGCAAAAAACCGCATCCCCAGTTGGAATTGCCGCCGCTAGGCCCTTTTTTTCCGGAACTAAATACGACGAAGCCGGGCAACTCTTGCGACTCGCTGCCCAGGCCGTAAGTGGCCCACGCACCGAGGCTGGGCCGGCCGAACTGCTGCGAGCCGGTGCTCATGAGAATTTGGCCTGGCGCGTGGTTAAAGGCGTCGGTGACCATGCTTTTAACAATGGCCACTTCATCGGCCACGCCGGCCAGTCCCGGCAACAATTCTGACAGCTCCGCGCCGCAGGCGCCGTGCCGGGCGAACTTGAACTTTGGGCCGAGCAGCTTGGAGTTGGGATTGATGAACGCCGCGCGGTAGCCTTCGAGCAATTCGCGCGGGGGCAGTGTGCCGTTGAACTTGGCAAGCTGCGGTTTGTAATCGAACAGTTCGAGATGGCTCGGCGCGCCGGCCATGAACAGAAAGATCACGTTCTTGGCCTTGCCCGGATAGTGCGGCTGTTTGGGCGCCAGTGGGTTGGTGTCCGCGGCGGCGGGAGATGCCATGAGTTGACTGAGGGCGATGCCGCCCAGGCCGATGCCGCATTGTTCCAGAAACCAACGTCGGGCGATTTTTTGCGGGGTGAGGTTGTTCATGGTGTTGTCTGCATGTAAACCAATGGGAGACTGAGGCGGAGCCTTGCAGGGTGGGCAGTGCCCACCCTACTCCTTGGTAATCGTCTCGTCCAAATTCAATACCACGCGGCTGAGCACCGTCCATGCGGCAAGCTGCGTGGGCGTGACGTTGGCCGGCAACGCTTCCGCTTTCCGGTTGGCGATCAGTTTTGGATTGGCCCAGCCGTCGGCGATGTGTTTTGCTTCGCGCGCGAGCAAATCCAACAATTCTCGCCGCTCCGCCGCGCTCACCCGACGGCCGAGGCAGCGGCGAAACAAAGCGTCCACACGGGCCTCGTCGCTCGCCTCGCTTTCTGTCAACACGCGTCGGGCCAACGCCTGCGCGCACTCAATAAACAGCGGTTCATTCAAGGCCACCAGCGCCTGCTGCGGTGTGTTCGATCGCACGCGGCGGACGCACGAAAAATCGCCGTTGGGCGCGTCGAACGTCTGCAACATCGGATAGGGAACCGAACGATAGCGAAATGTATAGACCGCGCGGCGATACTGATCGGCGTCCGCGGCCGTCTTCCAAATTTTGGGACCGTAACTGGCCGGCGGCTGAAAGAGAAATTCCGGCGCGGGCGGAAACACACTCGGGCCGCCGAGCTTAGGGTTCAACAGTCCGCTGGCGGCCAAGGCGATGTCGCGCACCACTTCCGCCTCGACGCGAAACCGCGGCCCGCGCGCCAGCAGGCGGTTATAGGGATCGCGCGCGTAAAGCTCCGGCGTGATGCGCGACGACTGCCGGTACGTGGCCGACTCGACAATCAACCGGTGCAGACGCTTCAGGCGCCAACCGTGGTCCATGAAATCGACCGCCAACCAATCGAGCAACTTGGGATGCGACGGGGCCTCGCTTTGCGAGCCAAGGTCTTCGCTCGTGCTCACCAAGCCCACGCCAAAATAGCCCTGCCAGACGCGATTGACGATGGCGCGCGCCGTCGTCGTCGAACGGCGATCGACAAGCCAACGCGCGAAACCCAGCCGATCGCGCGGCAAGTCATCAGCGAAGGAGTGCAAAAAGCCGGGCACGCCCGGTTCCACGCGTTGTTGCGGCTTTAGAAAATCGCCGCGTTTGAGCAAATGCGTCTCGCGTCCGCCGGCCATTTCGGCCAACACCAACTGCGATGATCCTTGGGGATGCTCGCGCCACAAAGCTTCGATGGCCTCGTTCTCCGGCCGCCATTCGGGCACGGTGGTGCGCCAAAAGCGGAAGACGGCGGCGGTCTGCACTGAAGTACGCGATTCGCGCGGGATAGAGAGAATCTCACGAACAGCGGCCGGCAAGGGATCGGCCGCCGCCCCGGCCGCGTCGGTCACCGCAAGCCGAAAGCGGCCGAGATTGCAGTTCTGATTGTCATCGCTATTCCAGCCGCCGTGGTTTTGTTTCAAATAGATGTTGAGTGCCGCACCGGACGCATAAGCAATGGGTTTCTCCGGAACGAAGACCGCCTTGCGTGGCAGGTTGCGGCGGCCGGGACCGGCGTTGATGCCCCAAGCGGTTTCCTCCTTGCCGTCAATGGCATAGGCCGCCGGGCCAGTAACACGCTTTTTGTTGCTACGATCGTCAAAGATCGCCTCCAACGGCGCCTCGGGCAAATCCACGTCGGAGTTGGCGGTGACGAGTTTGATGCGTGCCATTTTTTGCGGCGCGTCGGCCGGCGCCGCCTCCACTTCCAACTCGGTTAGCGCGCCGGTGCCCAAGATCGAGCGACCTGGCCCGCCCAAAGGCAGGTCGGGATGTGTCAGCAGTTCCAAACGGAAGGCGGTGATGCTCTTCAGAGCGGTCTGCGAACTGATTTTAGCGGTGTGCTTCGTCGGCGCGTAACCTTGAGCCAACAGCGAGCCATCCCCTTGCGGCAAAAGCTTTTGGCCGCCGGAGACAAGCTCTTCGCCCATCGGCTCCAAAACCGTCCAGTCCGGTTGATTGGCCGTTACCGAACTTTCCCAGGCAGCCATGCGCTCGGCCCAGTCGGCATGGCGGTGTTGCAGATCGGCTTCGATCTCGCTCATGCGGCGAAACAACTCCGCGCGCCGCATCTCTTCCTGAGGCGTGTAGACCGCGATGTTCGCCTCGTGCGCGTTGTTCAAAAACGCGAACATGCGGTAATATTCTTCCTGCGTCAGCGGATCGAACTTGTGATTGTGACATTGAGCGCATTGAATGGTCAGCCCCAG
>DASVGM010000775.1:0-3857 GCA_036379555.1 Pirellulales bacterium
AGTTTTTCGCGCTGGCCGGCGCGGCCGGCTAAGAGCGCCCGACTAAACGGACACGTTCCTGGAGGATGGGCCTCCTGGCCCGTCCCGTTACCATCTTCGGTGACGGGCCAGGAGGCCCATCCTCCGGTGACCCCGATTGTCTCCCTCCTGCCCGCGTGCGGTATAAACGCTCTAAAGCTCGAACGACCAGCGGTCCATCTCGGCCAGCACGGTTCGCTTGGTCAAGTCAAAGTCCAACGGCGTGAGCGTGACATATCCGGCGGCCAACGCGCTCAAATCGGTTTCGTGCTCGGTGCGCGGCGGAGGCGGTTCGTTGATGGCCCAATAATACGGCCGGCCGCGCGGGTCGTGCCGCTTTTGGTACTGTTCGCCATAACGGACCACGCCCATCGGCACCACGCGCAATTCGGGCGGTCGCTCGAGCGCCACGGTGGGAATGTTCAGGTTGTAAAGCTGAGGCGATGGCCCTTTTTTTTCCAGGATTTGTTCGATGATGGTTCGCGCCAGCCGCGCGGCGCGATCAAACCGCGCCTGCTCGCTGAACTCCAGCGATACGGCCACACTGGTGATTTCAAAAAACGCGCCCTCAATGGCCGCGGCCACCGTGCCCGAATAAAGCACGTTGATGCCGGCGTTCAGACCGCCGTTGATGCCGCTGACGATCAAATCGGGCCGATATTTACAAAACTCGAAAATGCCCAGTTTCACGCAATCGGCCGGGCTGCCTTCCACAGCCCAGCCGCGGCGGCGCTGGCCATCGAAAAACTCCTTGACCACCAACGGATGCAGAAACGTGATGGTATGTCCGACGCCGCTTTGCTCTACCGCGGGCGCCACCACGCAAACATCGCCCAGTTCGCATAGTTCTTTTTCCAGCGCGGCCAGGCCCGGAGCGTAAATACCGTCATCGTTTGTCAGCAGAATCTGCAAGGTGGTTGCTTTCGTCGTGGAATGCTTGTCGTCTCTGCTGACATTTTGACTCGAAAGGCCGGGAGTTGTAAATGCTGATGCTTGAGGGTCATAACGTGTCGCCGCTTAAAATCCGTCGCTGACGGAGGAGGAGCGGAACAAATCCGCGCAAAACATTCACATCGTAATTGGTCCGGAACCTCCTCCTTTTGCGCAGGTCAGTCTGGTAAACTGGTCTATCGGAAGGAGAGGTTTTCATGCGATCCGTCGATGCTTATGAGGCGAAAACGCATTTGCCTCGCTTACTCGATCAGGTGGCGCGTGGCGAGGAGATTCAGATCACTCGCAACGGGCGGCCCGTTGCACGATTAGTGCCCGAGCCGGCGCCTGCCGATATTGAATCTTTAATTGGTGAAATGCGCCAATTCCGCAAAGGCCGGCGACTGGGCGACGGCCTCACCGTGCGGGACTTGATTGAAGAGGGGCGGCGGAGCTGATGGCGCGCGCGTTCTCGGCCGCCAACTCCTCGCCCAGGTGAAACGCCGAAACGAATTCGCGATTACAGAAGACAACCGACGCGGCGAGCGGTTCGCCATGGCCGCCGGCGTGCGATAGCTTGGCGTGCGTCAGCGGAATGAAGCTCTTCAGTTCGTAAGCCAAGGCGGAGACCGGGTCGTGCGCGCCTTTGAGTTGCACGCGGCCCTCAATCTCGTAGCCCGACACTAGCAAGAACGCGGAGTACGTTTGTTTATCGACGAAGGCGAAGCGGCGCGTTTCGGGCGCCTCGTGTTGTCCGCCGCCGAGAACCGCCATGCACAGCAGGTTTTTGCGAATGACAACTTCCTTCAACGTGGTCACCTTGCTCGTCTTGGACTCGCGCCGCGCGACGTGGGCGTCGTTGATGAGCACGTATTGCGAAGTCGGATCGACCAGCGTCTCCAGCAATCGTCGGCCGCCGGTTTGCACCTCGCCGATCAGCAGATGCTCTTCGGTGACGAGAATCGTGGGTAGTTTTTGCAGGGCCATGTGATATTGGGAATTCAAGCTTGTTTACCCATTCAAAGAGTAGCTCACAAATCGTCCCGCGGCTTCGCGCGCTGACGAAAGATCGTTTTTCAGCTATACTGCGCCACTGGCGATGTACCGTGTGCGCCCAGATCGGTAACGGAGACGTTGATGTTTAACCTTGTTGGTTCCGGAGCCAGGCTTTGCGATGGAATTCGCCGCCGTGAGATACTCCGCGCGGGCAGCCTCGGCTTGTTTGGGTTAAGCTTGCCCGAACTGCTGCGCGGCCGCGATCTGCAAGCCTCGCAACTTCCCGTCGGCGCCGGTCGGGCGAAATCGTGCATTATTCTGTTTTTGATGGGCGGGCCACCCCAACACTCCACCTGGGATCCCAAACCCGATGCGCCGCCCGAAGTGCGCGGGGCCTATCAACCCATCGCGACTAACGTGCCAGGCATCGACATCTGCGAGCTCATGCCCGCCTCCGCGCGGCAGATGGACAAAGTTTGCCTGCTGCGGGCCGTGAGCAGCGGCGACAACGCGCACTCGTCGAGCGGTTACTACATGCTCACCGGACATCCGCACGTGCCGCTGCAAGTGGAGAACGCCAACCCCGGCCCGCCGAACGACTTTCCCAGCCTGGGCACGCTGGTGCGGTTGCTGCGCGGAGACGCGCCCGGTTTGCCGGGGGCCATGACGCTGCCCATGCGTATCGCCAATACCGATGGCAGCGTCTGGCCGGGCCAAGACGCCGGCTTCCTCGGTCGCACGGCCGATCCTTGGTTGTTGAAGTTCGATCCTTCGGCGGGCGCTCCGCGGGTTGATGAGTTCAGCTTGCCGGCGGAGATTCCGCCACTGCGGCTCACCGCGCGGCGAGAGTTGCTTGCCCAAGTCAACCGGCGCATGGCTCAGCTCGACGCCAGCGGGCCGATGCAACAGTTTGGCCGTTACGAAGAGCGCGCCATGAACCTGCTCGGTTCGTCGGCCTCGCGCGCGGCCTTTGACTTGGAGCAAGAGCCGGCGGCGATGCGCGATCGTTATGGGCGCTCGCCGTTCGGTCAGTCGGTGTTGTTGGCGCGTCGTTTGATTGAAGCGGGCGTGTCGTTGGTTCAGGTCAACTGGTATCGCGGTCCTAACGAGCCTTCGTCGAACCCGGTTTGGGACACTCACAATGATGAAACGGCGCGGTTGAAAAACGTGTTGGTGCCGCCGATGGATCAGGCTTATGCGGCGTTGCTGGAGGATCTCAGCCAGCGCGGCATGCTGGACGAGACGTTGGTGGTGTCGATGGGTGAGTTTGGCCGTTCGCCGCGGCTTGGCGGCGCCGGCGGCCGCGGCCATTGGGGATACGTCTATTCCGCGGCATTGGCCGGCGGTCGCGTGCGCGGGGGGCAGGTGATTGGAGCTTCCGACAAGCAAGCCGGACAACCCAAAGAAGGCAAAGTCAGCCCCGCCGACCTGGCGGCGACCATCTTCCACGCGTTGGGCTACTCACCCGACACTCCCTATGAAGATCGCTTTGGCCGCCCGCTGCCGCTGTCCCGCGGCGAGGTGATTCGCGGCGTGTTTTGAGAGCTGTGATTGGCCTGCGCAAAATGCCCGACTTTAACACGATAATGAGTTGAGATTCCATACCGGATTTGTTCCGCACCGCCACCGCCGGGCTTGCCCCGGTGGGAGCGCTGACTGACTGGCTAGAACGAACGTCCCCCGACAGATTCTTTCCGTTTTCTCGTTGCATCCGCCGCCGAAGGCGGCGGATGCAACGCGAAAACGGGGACGCGTTTGGCGCCGTACATCTACCCAGTCAGTCAGCGCTCGACGGGGGCAAGCCCTCGTTGTTCTACACATCTATCGAGTGGCCCGCCCCCTCGCCGGCTTGCCCGGCAGGAGCGTAAGTTTGACAGGCTAAGAACGAGGCCGCCGAATGGTTTTAGTCGCGT
>DASVGM010000776.1:0-4907 GCA_036379555.1 Pirellulales bacterium
TCTTCGTTGGTGCTTTGCAATTCCTCGTTGCTGGAGAGCACTTCCTCATTGGCCGATTGCAACTCTTCGTTGGTGATTTCCAGGTCTTGAATGGCCGATTGCAAATAGCGGCGCGTCGTTTCCAGCTCGCGCCGCGTGTGGTCGAGATCCCGTTCCACCTCGGCCAGGCTCGAGCCCGTTGGCGGAGCTTCCACGGGGGGCGGCGGCGGCGCCGCGCTCGCGCGGTGGGCCGCGTTTTCAAACAAGATCAGATAATGCATCGGTTCGTCGGGCATGGCGATGGGCGTCACCTCCAAGTCGATGTCGCGGCCGTGTCCGTTGAAGTCGACGCGCAGCCCTTCCTTGCGCGCCGCCGTCTGCGACTCGCGCGCCTCGACGAGCGCCTGTTGCAGGTCGTGCAAGAGCCCCGCGCGCACCATTTTGAGCACGTTCAGGTTCACCTCGCCCGGCGCCGGTTCCAAAAAAAAGCCGGTCTGTCCGCGAAACTGAATGATCTCGAAACGGTCGTTCACCAGCACGCCGGGCGGCGAATACTTGGCCAACAGGAGCTGGTTGACTTCTTGCTGCACGCCTTTGCGCAAGGGATGCTCGCGCACCGGTTTGACGGCCGGCGGCGCGACGGTTCGGTCGCCGTGGCGGCCTTCGGCGAACATCAAATCGAGCGGCTCGAGGTAAACCGGCCGTTTGCTATAGAGGCGGTGTTTTTTATCGACCACGGAGAACAGGTCGCGCTGCAGGCCGACCGATTCGGCCGCGCCGAGCATCAAAAAGCCGTTGGGCTTCAAGGCGTAATGAAAGGCGGAAAAGAGCCGCTTCTGCAGGGCCTGGTCGAGATAAATCAGCACGTTGCGGCAGATCACCATGTCGAGCCGCGAGAACGGCGGATCGCGCGTCAGGTCGTGCCGCGCGAAGATGCACATCTCGCGCACCTTCTTGCTCACCCGATATTTGCCGTCGACCTGCGAAAAAAACCTGCGCAGCCGCTCCGGTGCGATGGGCCGCACCGCCGGTTCGGCGTACAGGCCCGCCCGCGCCGCTTCGATGGCCGTCTCGCTCACGTCGGTGGCGAAAATCTGCACGGGTATCTCGTCGGCCTTGTCGGCCAAGTGCTCCAGCAACAGCATGGCCACCGAATACGGTTCTTCGCCCGACGAACAGCCGGGAATCCAGATGCGCAAAGCCTCGCCCGACCGGCGCTCGTCGCACAAGACGGGCAGCGCCTTTTCCGTCAAGGCGGCGAACGATTCCGGCTCGCGAAAGAAGAAGGTGACGTGGATCAGCACGTCGCGGTAAAGCTGCAGGGCCTCTTGCGGGCGTTCTTCGAGCATGTGCAGGTATTCGGCGGCGTTGGCGATTTTGTGCAAGGCCATGCGGCGCAGCAGGCGGCGTTCGATGGTGGGCCGCTTGTAATGCGAAAAATCGACGCCGCTGGCCGTGCGCATGAGGGCGAAAATCCGCTGAAACTGCTCCTCGTTCGGTCGCAGGTGCAAGGCTTCTTCCACCTGGGCCGCCGGCGCCAGGTAGGGATGCCGCGTCAGGTCGACCAGGGCGCGGGCGATCTCGGCCGGAGGCAGGACGAAGTCGGCGTCGCCGGTGGCCATGGCCGCGCGCGGCATGTCGTCGCGTTCGGCCTGTTCCGGCGGCTGGCAAAACGTGACTCCGCCCGCCTCCTTGATTTGCCGCAGGCCGATGGCGCCGTCGCTGCCCATGCCTGAGAGCACCACCCCCACGGAGCGCTCGCCGGCGTCGTTGGCCAGCGAGATGAAGAAGCGGTCGATCGGCAAAAAGGAGGAGCTTTCCAAGCGGCGCGGGGCTAGGTGCAGTTGGCCGTCGTGGACTTCAATGTAGGCGTCCGGCGGAATGATATAAACATGGCCCGCCGCCAGGCGATCGCCGTTCTCAGCTTGCGAGACGCGCATGCCGGTGCTCTTGGCCAGCAGCTCGCTGAGCATGCTTTTGTGCGTGGGGAGCAGGTGCAAAACGAAAACGACACTCAGCGGCGCGTCGGCGGGAAGCTGCTCCAGCAGCCGCTGAAACGCCTCCAGGCCGCCGGCCGAGGCGCCCACGCCGACAATCAACTGCGGGCGATCGTCATGAGCGGAAGAATCAGGATCGTTGGGCATGGCTCGGTTCGTTGAAAACGGGAGGTTGATGCTTTACTCGATCTTCGTTTCCGTGGAGGATGAGGGCGGCTCATGAAGTAAAAGCTTGCGCAGCGTCTCGGCCTGGCGGCGGCTTTCTTGGGCGCGGCCGCCAAACTGCTCGGCGCTGGCGTTAAGTTCAACGGCCCGCGAGCGCTCGGCCATACGCTCTTGCAAGAGGGCATGCTCCTCCAGAATGCGCAGCGCCGTCCAGAGGGCGACTTCCACTTCGGCGGAAAGATATTGCACCAGACTCTCACCGTTGAAAGCATGGCCGACGTGGCAGCGAAAAACAACCTGCCGGCCGTCGTCCCGCTCCCACAACGAGCCTCCGCATTCGGGACAGGTCACGGGAATCAAATGGCCCTCTGGAGCCGCCACCGAAAGATCGCCGCCGCGCTCGACGGGATCGGCCGGCGATACGTCGTCTGACATAACTGCACCTCTTGGCGGAGCCCCGTTGGTGAGTGAAGCGATGAGCGGGCCGATCTCGGCCGCGCGAACGACGTGATCGACGTCCACTCCGCGCAGGGCCGCCAACGGCATACTTGGAAACAGAGCCTCAGCGGGATCTTGCACGATGGCGACGCCGCCCGCTTGCTTGATGGCCGCCAAGCCCAAACTGCCATCGCCCAGGCTCCCCGAAAGAACGATACCGGCGACGTTTGACCGGTAAGCCTTGGCCGCGGTGCGAAACAGCGGATCGACCGCGGGGCGAAAGCCATTCTCACGCGGTCCATAGGTGACGCGCAGCCTCCCCGGCTCGACGAACAGATGCCGATCGACCGGCGCGAAATAGACCATTCCAGGCCGGATTTCACCTCCGTCTTGGGCATCGGCGCAAGACAAGGCGGTCTGGCGGCCGACAATCTGTGAAAGCAGGCCCGGACCTCCTGCCGAGGTATGCAGCGCCACGCACACCGCCGCCGGAAGATCGCGCGGCAGATTGCGCACCGCTTCAACCAGCACGGACAATCCGCCGGCCGAACCTCCGATGACAATGAGATCGAGCAAAGAAATGACTTTCGTTGAGAATGAAAGAACGGCCACTGCGCCGTATCTTACCATATTGCTGCGAAAACGATACCGCGGTCATGCTCGCCGGGCGCATTATCTTCCCAGAATTAGCCCCTTCGGCAGGATTTGCTTCCCCATGTCCATCTCGATTACAATCAGCGCCTCTTTCGCCAAACAACGGCCGGATCATGCGCTTCGCTCAAACCTGCTCGATTTTCGTCCTGCTGCTCATACTCGCAACGTCCGCCGTCGCGCGGGCCGACGAGGCGCCGCACCGCTATCTGTATGTCGTCTGTCCCGGCATCCGCGATTATTTGGAATTTGGCGGGGCTGGGATTCTAGTATTCGATATCGATCACGGCCATAAGTTCGTGAAGCGAATCGCCACGCCGGCCAGCCAAGAGCCGAAGCCCGACAACATCAAAGGCGTGTGCGCCAACGCGGGCACCGGCAAGCTCTACTTCACCACGCGATCCAAGCTCTATTGCGTCGATCTATTGACTGACAAAACCCTCTGGCAAACCACGCCTCCGAGCGGCACCGATCGCATGTCGCTGACGCCCGACGGCAAGACGCTGTACGTTCCCTCCTTTGAGAAGGACACATGGAACGTGATCGACGCGGCCGGCGGCGGCCACGTCACGTCAATTGAAACCAAAAGCGGCGCTCACAACACGGTCGTCAGCCGCGATGGCAAGCGAATGTATTTGGGCGGCCTGAAATCGCCCATGCTGTACGTGGCCGATACCGCCACGCACCGCCTGGCCGGGCAAGTCGGCCCGTTCGCCGGCGCCATTCGCCCCTTTACCATCAATGCCAACCGCACGCGCGCTTATATCTGCGTCAATGGCCTGCTCGGATTTGAAATCGGCGATCTCACTTCCGGCAAAAAACTGCACCGTGTCGAAGTCGCCGGCTTTGCCAGCGGGCCGGTCAAACGGCATGGTTGCCCAAGTCACGGCATTGGCCTCACGCCCGACGAGCGCGAGGTGTGGGTGGTCGATGCGTTTAACCAGCGCGTGCATGTCTTTAACAATACGCTTGAGCCGCCGCGGCAAACCGTCAGCATCGAACTGCGCGAGCAACCGGGTTGGGTGACCTTCAGCATCGACGGCGCCTATGCATACCCATCGACGGGCGAAGTGATTGACGTGGGCGGCAAGCGTATTCTGACGGCGCTGGCCGATGAAGCGGGCCATCCGGTTCACAGTGAAAAGATGCTTGAAATCGACTTTCGTGATGGCACTCCCATTGCCGCCGGAGATCAATTTGGCGTCGGCCGCGTGGCACGGTAAAGGCGTCTCTTACATTTTGGCAAAAGCAAAGCGATCAATGATTGAGCGATTTTCCGAAGCAGCGGCCCTCCTGGCGAACAACCTACGCTTGTTCACCGCGATCATCCTCACCGTCTGGCTGCCCAGCAATATTCTCATCCATTTCGTCTACCACCACGTCGATAATTTTGGGGCTCGCGATGTGATGCGGCTTTCGGCGGGGATTAAGGGAATTTTTAGCCCGATCTATATCGGGGCGATGATCTACGCCCTGTATCAATTAAAGTCCGGCCACACGGTCACTTACGGCCAAGCCATCGCGGTCGGCTTTAGAAAATGGGGATCGCTGTTCGCCGCTCGGTTGCAAGCCGGCTTCTTTATTTTCCTGGGTTCGTTGTTGATCATTCCGGGATTGATGCTCGCCGTCCGCTACTCACTGCTGGACGCCGCGGTCATTATCGATCGCCGGGAAGGA
>DASVGM010000777.1:0-5235 GCA_036379555.1 Pirellulales bacterium
GTCAACCCTTCAGGTTGCGATTTGAGACGGTGCAGATATTGCAATTCCGCGCCGGACGTGAATAATAATAGGTTGATGCGTTCCCGCCTGGCGGCCGACCGTTTTTTTGACCTGCCCACCCGCCGCCCTGTCACGATAAACGGAGTCTATGTCAATGCTGCCGCTTGAAGCTTCGCGCCTCAATGAAGGCAAATCCGGCGTGGTGGCGAATTCGCCGCCGCGCAACCCCCTCTGCCAATCGCTGTTTGTTGCCGCGGCCCTGCTGCTGGCGCTGGCAAGCCAGGTTGCGGCGGCGACATTCCGCGTCGAGCCGGCGGCGGTGGCGTTGGAGGGCAATTTCGCCCGCACGCAGCTTGTCGTCACGGCGGCGAATGCCGACGGTACGTCGAACGAGCGATCGAGCGACCAAACGGCGCAGGCCAGTTATGTATCGACCAATCCGCAGGTCGTGGCCGTGTTGCGTCCGGGCTTCTTGTTGGCGGTGGGCGATGGCGAAGCCGCCATCAACGTCGCCGTAGGCGGCGAAACCGTGGCCGTGCCGGTGAAGGTCAGCGGCGTCGCCGGTCAGCCGCAGTTGGGCTTTACTTCGCAGATTTTGGCCGTGCTCAACAAGGCCGGCTGCAACGCGGGTGCCTGTCACGCCAGCCAATATGGCAAGGGTGGATTTAAGCTGTCGGTGTTCAGCTTCGCCCCGAATGAAGATCACGCCGCCATTACGCGCGATCGGCAAGCCCGGCGCGTCGATATGCTGTACCCCGAACGCAGTTTGTTTTTGCTTAAGCCCACGCTGGCCGTGCCTCACGGAGGCGGCGAGCGGCTGCTCGTCGGTAGCGTCGATTACGAACTCTTAAAAGCCTGGCTGGCCGGCGGCGCCCCCGGTCCACGCGCCGACGAACCCCAGGTCAAGGCATTGCATGTCTATCCGCCGCGGCGTGCCGGCCAGCAGGGCATGACACAGCAATTGCGAGTGCTGGCCGATTACAGCGACGGCAAAACACGCGACGTGACCTGCTGGGCTCGCTTTGACAGTCTTGACGACAGCGTCGTCACCGTGACGGACAACGGTTTCTTCAACGTCGGCGGCAAAGGACAAGCGCACGTCATGGCGCGCTTCGCCGGGCAGGCCGCCATCTGCACCGTCGTGGTTCCCTTTGCCGAGAACATCGACCTGGCCGGATGGACCGAGAACAATTTCATCGACGTGCTGGCGGCGCAAAAGTTTCGCGAGTTGGGCATTCCGCCCTCGCCGCTGTGCGACGACGCCGCGTTCCTGCGCCGCGCTTTCCTTGATGCCATCGGCACCTTGCCCTCGCCTGAAGAAGCGAAAGCCTTTCTCGATTCCACCGACGCCGACAAGCGAACCAAACTCATCGACCGCCTGCTCGGCCTGACGGGCGATCCGGCGCAAGACATCTACAACAACCAATACGCCGCTTATTGGACTTTGAAATGGTCCGACCTGCTGCGTTGCACTTCGGCCTCCATCGGTGAGCAAGGCATGTGGGCCTTGCACAATTGGATCGGCGAGTCGCTGCGGCAGAACAAACCATTCGACCAGTTTGTACGCGAAATCATCACAGCCAAAGGATCGGTTTACACGAGCGGGCCAGCCAACTTCTTTCGCGTGGCCAACAACCCGCAAGATCGGGCCGAGGCCACCAGCCAGCTTTTTCTCGGCGTGCGGCTGGCATGCGCCAAATGCCATCATCACCCCTTCGAGAAATACGGGCAAGAAGATTACTACAGCTTTGCCGCCTTCTTCGCGCGCGTGGGCGTGAAGACCAGCCAGGAGTTTGGCCTGTTTGGCGGCGAGCAGGTGGTGCTGGTGCGCATGGGCGGCGAGGTCGGCCATCCACGCACCGGGCAAATCATGAAACCCACGCCGCTGGAAGGCGAGCCTGTGCCCGAAGCGCCCGACCGCCGGCAACCTTTGGCCCAATGGCTCACCAGCCCGGATAACCCGTTCTTCAGCCGCAACATCGTCAACCGTTACGTGGCGTATCTGCTGGGCCGCGGCCTGGTGGAACCGATCGACGACATGCGGGCGACCAACCCCGCCAGCAACGCCGAGTTGCTCGACGCTTTGGCCTTGGAGTTTTCCAAAAGCTGCTTCAACGTGAAGCGTTTGCTGCGGAACATCATGACATCGCGGCTTTATCAACTCGATTCGCAGCCGCTGCCGGCGAACGCCACCGACAGCCGGTATTACAGTCATTTCAACGTCAAGCGTCTGTCGGCCGAGCCGCTGCTCGACGCCATCAACGCGGCGACAGGCACCAGCACCAAGTTCAAGAACATGCCGCTTGGCTCAAGGGCCATCGACCTGCCCGACGGCGACTACCCGGACTATTTTCTCAAAACCTTCGGCAAGCCGCGGCGCGTGAGTATCTGCGAGTGCGAGCGTTCGTCGGAGGCGAATCTCGCCCAGGCGTTGCACACGCTCAACGGCGACACAGTTTCGCAAAAAATCGCCGACGGCAACGGCCGCTTGGCGAAGCTGCTGAAAGAAAACAAGCCCTTTGAAGAAAACGTCAACGATTTGTATCTGGCCGCGTTCTCGCGCCGACCCACGGCCGAAGAACTGGCGGCTTGCCAATCGTTTTTAGCCCAAAGCCCCGACGCGAAGACGTTTTACGAAGATTTGCTCTGGACGTTGTTAAACTCAAAGCCCTTCTTGTTTGTGAGATGATGAAAATGCCCGGTGCCATTTTTCGTTTTGCATTTTGCATTTGGCATTTTGCCTTCCCTTCCGAGCGGCTTGACATTAAGCGTTGCGTGCGGAGGGTCGCAGTTGCGCTGCTCTTATTTGCGCTTCACTCCTCTTCCGCATCGGCGCAAACGTCTTACCCGATGTTGATGGGCCTGAAGCCGTTGGCGGTGCAAATCGGCGCGACCACCGAATGCGAAGTGTCCGCCCGCTACAATCTGTTCGGCGCGTATCAGGTGTTTGTCAGCGGCGCCGGCGTGACCGGCGAGGTGGTGCCGCCGGAAGTCAAGCCGGATGCGGCCAAACCCGAAGAGGCCAAGCCCGGCGCTCCGCCCGCGGAGAAAAAGAAGCCGGAAGTGCCTAAGATCAAGCTGCGTTTCACGGTGGCCGCCGATGCGGTGCCGGGCATGCGCACGTTCCGCGTGGCAACGCCGCAAGGCGCGTCGACCGTCGGCACGCTGGTCGTCGTGCGCGATGCGGTCGTCGTCGAGCAGGCGGCGAACGACGTGCTGGCGGCGGCGCAAGCGGTGACGTTGCCCGCCACGCTCTGCGGCACGTTTGAAAAGGCCGAGGACGTCGATTACTTCAAGTTCAACGTGCCGGAGAACAGCAGTTGGACGTTTCATGTTTGGGCCTCGCGGTGTGAAAACCAGATTCACGATCTGCAAGTGCATGCCGACCCCATTCTCACGCTGCGCAACGCCGGCGGCACGGTGCTGGCCGCCAGCGACAACTATTACTTCGCCGACCCGCTCTTGCATTACCATTTCACCACGGGCGGCGAATACTATCTGGAAATCCGTGACGTCCGTTATCAGGGCAACGCCGACTGGAACTATGCGATCGAGGCCAACAACCGGCCGTTTGTGACAAACGTGTTTCCTTCGCGCGTGACGCCGGGCACGGCCACGCGCGTCGAGTTGATCGGTTTCAATTTGCCGGCCGATGCCAGCGCGCTGGTCAGCTTGCCGCCCGACATGCCGGATGGCCCGCAATTCATCAACCTGCCATTGGCCGGGCCGCCGGCCAACGCGGCGCCGGTGATCGTGAGCCGTTTGCCTGAAACCCTGGAAGCGGCCGGCGACAACGACACGGCCGCGGCGGCGCAGCCCATCGCCGCGCCCAGCGGCGTCAGCGGGCGGTTGAGCCAGGAGGGCGACATCGACTGTTACCAATTTGAGTGTAAAAAAGACGAGCGTTTCTCGTTTGAGATTGTCGCCCGCCGCAACCAATCGCAGCTTGATCCCGTGCTGCGCGTGCTCAACGCCCAGGGGGGCGCGCTGGTGGAAAACGACGATCTAAACACCGGCCGCTTCGTTCACGCCGATTCCTGGCTGGAAAACTGGACGGCGCCGGCCGACGGCAAGTATGTGCTTGAGGTGCGCGACCTGCACCAGCGCGGCGGGCCGCAATTCGTTTATTTTCTCAGCGTGACCAAGGCGGAACCGCACTTTGTTCTCGAAACCGACACCGATAAAACACTGCTGGCGCCCGGCACGGCGGCGGTGGTTTTCGTGCGGACCTATCGCAAAAACGGTTTCAGCGGCGAGGTGCGGCTCAACGTCGAGGGCTTGCCGCCCGGCGTGACGGCGAGCTGCGGCCACATTCTCGCCGGCGGCAAAGACGGCTCGATCGTCTTGCAAGCCGCGGCCGACGCGCCGCGCGGAGCGGCCAATCTCAAGATCACCGGCGTGGCGGAGGTCGCCTCTGCGGACGCCGCTCAACCGCCGCGGCAACTCACGGCGGTCGCTCAGCCTTTGCAAGAAATCTACATGCCCGGCGGCGGCCGCTATCATTACGTGGTCGACATGCACACGGTTTCGGTCGGCGACGTGATGGACTTGAAGAGCGTCAAGCTGAGCACGAACACGGTGAGTTTGAAGCCCGGTGGTTCGCAGAAGATCGACGTGACGATCGAGCGCCGCGAGGGTTTTAAGGGCAACGTCACGCTCGACGTGCTGTTTCAGCACTTGGGTTCAATTTACGGCGACAGCTTGCCGCCCGGCGTGAAGATTGACGACAAGCAAAGCCAAACGCTGCTTTCCGGCGAGCAATCGCAAGGCCACATCACGCTCACGGCGGCGGCCGACGCCAAACCGGTGGAGAATCAACAGATTGTGGTGATGGCCAACGTCTCCATCAATTTCGTGATGAAATACACCTACGCCAGCGAGCCGGTGAAAGTGACCGTCACGCCGGCGGACAAGTGAGCGGCGCGACTGTCGCGTCGGGCTCCGTCGTCTTGGAGTGCGTGCGATTGATCGCCGCTTTCCATTGTCGCGGAGCGACCTTTATATGATCTCAGTGTGACTTGAATCCGCCGATTCGCCCCTTACCTTGCACTTTCCCACCATCACGCACGGTTGTTTAGGCCGGATTATTCATCGGCCCGTAGCCGATTTCGTGAGATTTGTTCCGCTCCGCCACCGCCGGGCTTGTCCCGGTGGAAGCGCTGATTGACAGCTAAAAACGATGGCTTACGGCGACGCCCTCCTCATTTTCGCGTCAGCGTCCGCTGCCTTTGGCAG
>DASVGM010000778.1:0-3241 GCA_036379555.1 Pirellulales bacterium
CAAAGCTCGATGATTATGAGCCGCCTCGGCCTGCGCAAGTGGGATGCGCAGTTGAAAAAGGCCGCGGTTTGGACCTACTGGGAAGGCGCCTATCGCGATGCCGGCCGCGACGCCGGCACCACGCTCGTGCTGCGCACCCAAGGGAAAAAGGGCTGGTTCTGGTACATTCCGCAGCACAACAACATCATCAGCGTGGGCGTCGTTGACGACTATTCCACCTTGTTCAAGCAGCGCACCGATCGCGACCTGGAGACGATCTACAACGAACAGGTGGCCCTCTGCCCCGGTTTGCAGCCGCGGTTGGCCGGCGCCAAACGGGTGGACCAGTTTCGCGTGGCCAAGGAGTTCACCTACCGTTCGCAGCGCGCCTCAGGCGACGGTTGGGTGCTCGTGGGAGATGCTTTCGGTTTTCTGGACCCGCTCTATTCGTCCGGCGTGTTGTTGGCGCTGAAGTCGGGACAACTCGCGGCCGACGCCGTGGCGGAGGGACTCGCCAAAGGCGATACCTCCGCGGCGCAACTTGGCAATTGGGAGCCTGATTACGTGCGCGGCATGAACCGCATGCGCCGCCTGGTATGCGAGTATTACGACGGTTTCAGTTTCGGCCGTTTCGTCAAGCGGCATCCGCATCTCAAGGGGCACCTCACCGACCTGCTGATCGGCGATCTTTTCGATGACAAGGTTGACGACATCGTCGCGCCGATGGACGCCATGCTCGCCGAGATGGATTTGGCGGGCGAAGAGTAATCAACGTATCAGTTCTTTCATCTCGCGCACCGCCGTCTGAAAGCCCACCATCAACGCCCGCGCCACGATGCTGTGGCCGATGTTCAACTCAGACATTCCGGCAATCTGGGCGATGGGGCAAACATTGCGATAGGTTAGCCCGTGCCCGGCGTGCAAAGTCAGGCCGCTGTCGATGATCTGGGCCGCCGCCCGAACCAGCTTCTGCAACTCCGCCTGCTGCGCGGCGCCGTGGGCGGCCAAGGCATATTGACCGGTGTGCAGTTCAACAGCATCGGCGGCCAGTTCGCGGGCCGCGGCGATCTGGCGCTGGTCGGCGTCGAGAAACAAGCTGACAAGGATGCCGGCGTCGTGCAGCCGCCGAATCGCCTCCGCCACTTTAGACTTCTGCCCGGCGACGTCGAGCCCGCCCTCGGTGGTCACCTCTTCGCGGCTTTCAGGCACCAGTGTGGCCTGGTGCGGCCGCTGGTGGCAGGCGATGGCAATGACCTCGTCAGCGCAAGCCATTTCGAGGTTGAGCTTCACGGTCACGGTTTCGCGCAGTAGCCGCAGGTCGCGGTCTTGAATGTGGCGGCGATCTTCGCGTAGATGAATGGTAATGCCGTCGGCCCCACCCAGTTCGGCCAGGGCCGCGGCCCAGACGGGGTCTGGCTCGTAGGTGCGGCGGGCCTGCCGCACCGTGGCCACGTGGTCGATGTTCACGCCAAGTTGTGCCATTGGTCTCTTCGTAACCGCTTGTTTAATTTCGTCAAAGCCGTGATTATATTTCCTGGGACTCATCCCTCAACGCAACATACGTATCATACACCAAGATGGACTTCGGGCGCTGGTTGACCCTAATGGCTCTTTCTCTGCTGCTGGCGGAAGGTTTTGTTTTGAGCGTCTTTCCACGGCAATTCAAAGAATTGCTGACCGAGGCCGACCCCAAAATGCTGCAAGCCGCCGGGCTGGCCGAAACCGTGGTCGTTGTTGTGCTTATGGCGGGCATTATCCTGCTCTAAAAGAAAGCGAACGATGCCGCCGTCACGCGCTAGTGTCAATGAACTGGGCAGGGTGCTCAACTCCATCACGGAACCCCTTTATGTGGTCGCCGCCAGCGGGCGCATGGTGTTTATCAACGAAGCCTGCGCTCAATGGCTCGGGGCCGACCCGGCCGACATCATCGGCCAAGAATGCCGCTACACGTCGGGCGAACCGGCCGGCCCGGCGGCGGTGGCCGCGGCTTTGTGCCCTCCGCCCGAGGCATTTCACGGCACGCGGGTGCGGGCCCCGCTCGTCTTGCCCGGCAAGCCCGACGAGGCGCGGCGCCTGGCGGAGTTTATGCCGCTGACCTCCGGCGAAGAAAAGAGCTCGGTCGTGTTGGCCCTGGTTTCGCTCAGCAAGGACGATGCCCCGCCCGCCGCCGACGACCTGACAGGCGCGCAACTGCACGCGCGGCTGCAAGCGTTTCGCGGCCGCCTGGCCATTCGCCATCACGTCGATCGCCTGCTGGGCGATAGCCCGGCGATGCGCCGCGTGCGGGCGCAGGTCAAGTTGGCGGCGGCCAGCAGCGTGCCGGTTTTGATCGTGGGGCCACGGGGCGGCGGCCGGGAGCATGTGGGGCGGGCGATTCATTATGCCGATGGCCGCCTGTCGGCCGGGCCGCTGGTGCCGCTCGCTTGTCCGCTGCTCGACACGGAACTGTTGCAAGCCACGCTGCGCACGTTGTCGCGCGCACGCGCGCCGTCGGAGCGCCCCGCTACGCTTCTGTTGGAGGAGATCGACACGTTGGTTGAAGAGTGCCAAAGCGAGCTGTTTCGGGCCTTGTCGTCGGGCGCGTTGGCGGCGCGTGTCGTGACAACCTCGCGTGAGGCGTTAACGCAGTTGGCCCAGCGGGGCGCGTTCCGTCGCGATGCTGCCTTTCTGCTGAGCACGCTCACTATCCAATTGCCGCCCTTGGCCGAGCGCCTGGGAGATTTGCCGCTGCTGACGCAATGGTATATCGAGCAGGCGAACGCGTCAGGGGCGAAACAGGTCGGCGGCTGCACGACCGATGCGCTCGACCGCCTGGCCGACTATGGTTGGCCGGGCGACTTGGATGAATTGGAAGCCGCGATCAAAGAGGCTCACCAGCAGGCTCGCGGGCCGCTGATTGTGCCGCACGATTTACCCCAACGGCTGACGCTGGCCAGCCAGGCCACCGCGCGGCCGGCCCGCGTGGAAGAAACCATCAAACTGGAAGAGTATCTGGCGACAATTGAGCACGAATTGATTTCGCGGGCCTTAAAACGGGCCAAGGGAAACAAGACTAAGGCCGCTCGGCTGCTGGGCATGACTCGGCCCCGTTTTTATCGCCGGCTGGTGCAACTAGGTTTGGCGGAAGGCTAAGGCTTGAGGCAACTGGCGCCTTGTCCGGTCTTACTTTCACGGCATTCGCCGCACTGCAATCCCGGCGCACGAAGAGTTCGTGCCAGCTATTTTCCGGCCATGCGTCGGCGCAACTCGGCCAATTCTTGTT
>DASVGM010000779.1:0-4914 GCA_036379555.1 Pirellulales bacterium
TCTAGCCAGTCAGTCAGCGCTCCACCGGGACAAGCCCGGCGGTGGCGGTACGGAACAAATCCGGTATGGAATTTGAACTCGTTATCGTATCAAAGCGGGGCAGTTTGCGCAGGCCAGTCCGAGCCTGCTGACTTCATGTGAAGTCGGGGCGTGGTCGCAGGCTACGGCCAGAATTCTCACGAATTCAATCTCCCACACCCGGCCGGCGACATTGCACGCCAACCGGTCGCCCATGCGATAAAGCCGCGCCTCGAATCGGCAGCCCCTTTGCAAGCGGAACAAATCTCACATCGATCCGTTGCTGATATTCGTTCAAAACATGCCTCATTTCGCGCAGGCCAGATTGGCGCCATAGCGATCAACCCCAGCAGGTCAGGGCGACTGATCCCCGAGGTAACAACCAGCGTCATTCTTTCTCCACCCGCTAACTCTGGCCATCAGCGACTCCGTTTCACGGTGAACCAAAACAAGGAAATTAGGAGGTGTCAACCATCCGCGCTGTCATTCGCTCGTCAAACTCGCTAGAATAATGACGTAGTTGTGTACCCCACCCAGGCGGCCTTCCAGGAACGCGAGAATGATTCGTCGATTCTGCCAACAACTCCCGCATCAACAACATGCCTTTCAGAATTACTATGGCACCGAGGCCGAAGGGCTGGTCGTGGCGAGCCGGCGCAACCTGCTCAAAGCCGGTTTTGCCGGCATCGCCGGGCTGAGCCTGCCGGAAGTGCTCCGTAGCGAAGCCGCCGCCAAAACCGCCGGCCGCGCAACGCCGCGAGCCAAGAGTGTGATCTTATTATGGATGGCCGGCGGGCCAAGCCACATCGACACTTGGGATCCCAAGCCCGAACGCCCCTACCACAACCGTGGCCCGTTCGCCGCGATTCAGACCAAGCTGCCGGGCGTGCAAATCTGCGAGCACCTGCCCAAGCAGGCGTCGATGCTCGACAAGTTCACGATCATCCGCTCAGTCGATGCGCGGCACAGCAATCACGAACCGAACACCGTGTTTCAAACCGGCAACATCGCCGCCGCTCCGCGCGTCAATCCTGATGGCGACAAATACCCGGCCATCGGCTCGATCGTGTCGAAGTTCTGCGGTGGCGCCAATCCGGTCGTGCCGCCTTACGTGGTCTTTATGCGATCGCGCTCGCACATCCCCTTCGCCGGCTACCTGGGCAAACGCTACGACCCCTTCGTCGCCGGGCAGGCCGCGCGGTTGCCCATTTACGACCTCGTGGGCGTCGATTCCGGCAAAGAAACCGGCGCCGATCTGTTTCAATTGCCCGCGGGCCTGAGCCAGCAGCGGCTGCACGACCGCCGGGCGTTGTTGAAAGATTTCGATCGCCTCCGCCGCGATCTCGACCGCGATGGCTCGATGGAGGCCCTGGAAAGCTACCGCCGCCAGGCGATTGAAATGGTCATCGGCCAACAAGCGCAGCAGGCGTTCGATCTTTCGCAAGAGCCGGCGGCCTCGCGCGACCGCTACGGTAAACATCTCTGGTGCCAGCAAGCGTTGCTGGCCCGGCGACTGGTGGAAGCGGGCGTGCGTTTCGTCACGCTCGACCTCAGCTACCACCCGGCCTCGGGCACGTGGGACACGCACGGCGACAACATTCCTCCCTACGGCGGCATCCGTAAGGGGCTGGGTCCGCTGCTGCCTCTGTTCGACCATTTGTTGACCACGCTGGTGGGCGACTTGGACGAGCGCGGCCTGCTCGACGACGTGCTGGTGATCGCCATGGGCGAATTCGGCCGCACCCCGCAGTTGGGCACGCAAGGCAGTACCGACGGCCGCGGGCATTGGCCGGCCGTGATGTCGATGTCTTTGGCGGGCGGCGGGTTGCGGCATGGGCAAGTGATCGGCGCCAGCGAAAGCGACGGCGGCCATATCAAGGAGCGGCCCGTCATGCCCGAAGATTTGGCGGCCACGATCTATCATCATCTCGGCGTGCCGCTCGACGCCACCTATCTCGACAACCGCGGCCGGCCGCGATACATCGTCGAAAACGGCGGCCAACCACTCCTGGAGCTTGTCTAGGTCAACGCTTTGTCACTGCTCGCCGACCTTGCCCCGCACGATCCAC
Organism: Pirellulales bacterium; assembly: GCA_036379555.1. Lineage (GTDB taxonomy): Bacteria > Planctomycetota > Planctomycetia > Pirellulales > JAICIG01 > DASSFG01. The sequence goes on from DASVGM010000779.1 coordinate 2,088, forward strand.
AATTTGCGCAGCTCGCGGTCGATCGTCTGCTTAAGGCGGCGCGCGACGCCCAGGCCAGCGATCTGCACTTGCAGCCAACCGCCGGGGCCCTCGACGTGCGCTGGCGCGTCGATGGCGTTTTGCAGCCGTTGGCGAGCTTGCCCGGGCAGCTTGCGCCGAATGTCATCGCCCGGCTGAAAGTGCTCTCCGGCCTGCTCACCTATCGCACCGACGTGCCGCAGGAAGGCCGCCTGCGCGACGCCGGCGGCGGCGAAGTGCGCGTCAGCACGTTTCCCACGCTGTTTGGCGAGAAAGCGGTCGTGCGGTTGTTCGCCGAGCATGGCCGTTTCGATACACTCGCCGCGCTGGGCCTGCCGAGCGAAAGCGCGGCCGAGCTGCGGCGGTTGCTCGCCGAAACATCAGGGGCGATTCTTGTCACCGGCCCAGCCGGCAGCGGAAAGACGACAACGCTCTATGCTTGCCTGCGCGAAATCGGCGCACCGTCGGGCCAAAACCGCAGCTTGGCATCGTTGGAAGACCCGATTGAGATGGCGGTGGCCGGTGTGGCGCAAACGCAGGTCAACGCGGCGGCGGGATTCGATTTGGCGGCGGGGCTGCGCTTTTTGCTGCGGCAAGATCCCGAAGTGATCATGGTGGGCGAAATTCGCGATCCCGCCACCGCGGAAACCGTGTTTCAGGCCGCGCTCACCGGCCACTTGGTCTTAACCAGCTTCCATGCCGGCAGCGCGGCCGGCGCCATTAGCCGTTTGTCGGACATGGAGATCGCCCCCTACCTGCTGCGCAGCGGCATCCTGGCCATTGTCTCGCAGCGCCTCGTGCGGCGGCTGTGCGACTGTGCCACGGCCATTACGGATGAAGATGGTTTGCTTGGCTTGCCGGTTACGAGCGCCAAGTCGGCGCAGGGCTGCGCGGCCTGCCGCGAGACGGGCTACCGCGGCCGCCTGGTGCTGGGGGAGATGTTGACCGTGGCGGGCAACGAGTCCGCTCGCGCCATACTTTCCCGCGGCGATCGCGCGCGACTACAGCAACTTGCCGTGCGCGGCGGCATGACGCCATTGCTCGACCGCGCCAGTCAGGCCGTCGAGGCCGGCCTGACCTCGCCCGCCGAGGTGCGCCGCGTGTTGGGCTTTGGCGGCGGAAAGTAGCCGGCACGCTCGTAGCGATCAGCGATTCAACATTTGTTGTCTTGATTAGCGAAGATTAGAGTAGATTAGCGTTCCTTAGTTTTGGTGGTGTCCGAAAACCACGCAAACGACGAAAGACCGGAACACTAATTATTTCTTGGTGACAGCCTTTTTGGGCATCATCAGCAGCGTGGCCATGAGTACGGCCACGGCGGCAGCCACGGCAAGCCGCGTCAACGTCAACATCTCCCAGGCGGCTTCGCTGATTTCAAAAAAGGAAGTCACGACAACAAATGCCCCCTCAAACACGCGTGCGATGAAAATGAACGCCGCGAATGCGATAGAGATCCACAGCAGCACCCCTCTCGCTATCCTTGCCATTTCCTGCTTGCCTTTTAACCTTCCGCGGTGGTCGGATCGATAACCGCCTTGACTTCGCTGATGGCATTCACGGGAAAGGCGCCGAGCCGCGCGTGTTCGCGCAGCAACTCTTCGTTGGGCGCGATGTAGACGCAATAAACTTTGTCGGCCGTGACGTAGCTTTCGACCCATTGGATTTGCGGCCCAAGCCGGTTTAGCACGCCGCACGAGGTTTGTGAAATGGCGCGCAGCTCTTCGGAGGTCAATTGACCGGCGCCTGTGATTTCGCGCTCGATGATGTATTTTGGCATTCGGACGTTCTCTTGGGTGTTCTCTCGATTAAACCATTGCCTCATGTTCCTACCATCCGGCAACGATCGGCATTATACACTTCACACGGCCACAAATGAGACATCCGGAAACGGCGTACCTGAAGCCCGCTGACACGGCAGCGGTGGATTTTTTAAGGCAGAACTCCGATGTCCAAAAGCAGTTGCGACAAAACCCAAGGGCGCGGTAGGCTGACGGCGACGCTTGTCGCCAGAGGCTGTTTTCTCCAATCCCTTTGGACATCGGAGCCAGGCGTTCTAAAATCCAAGGTGGGAACCTCGATCACGCCAACCGTTTGCGAAAAAGTACGCAACATCCGGATGAACCTGACTTATGCTGGCACCGCAATTCTCTCTGCGTTCGATTCTGGCCGCCATGGTCGTGTGCGGCTTTGTCTCGCTCATTGGCGCCTCCGCGCTGCGGGGCACGCCCTGGGCCATCGCCGTGCTGATCAGCATGGCGGCGGTGGTATTGATTCTTTTCGTCCACGGTTTCATGTTTTTTGTTCTGTGGCTGGCGTCTTTGATCTTGCCTGCCGGCAGGAAACGCAAGCCCGCTGAATCGCCCTTCGCCGGCGCCTCGGGTAGGGAGGTTTGAACAATGACGCAGACTTTGGCTCTATCGCGCGCGGCCGTTTTCATCGCCGTTTTGGGGTTGGTGTTTGCCACAACGGCACGGCATGCCGCGGCGATCTCGGGTTATCGCGATACGACCATGTCGAAGGGCATCACGCTAATCACGTCATGCGAGTGGTTCGATGGCGGAGGTTATCGACCGGTCGAGGTCTCGGTGCTGGCGGCCACGCCGATGGCCGCCGACCAGACGCTGCACATCGAATTGCACGGCCGACAGAATTACTATAGTCAACATGAGATCGCCGTCAGCCAAGACATTGAACTGCCGGCCGGCAGCGGCGGCGTGGTGGAAACCATCGCCGTGCCGCAACATTTGACGTTTCACTCCTTTCAGGTTGAAGTCTGGTTGAACGGCCGCTACTCACGGACACTCTCACA
>DASVGM010000780.1:0-4065 GCA_036379555.1 Pirellulales bacterium
TTGATCGCGGCGTATTTGACCTACGGACGCTGGGTTGCGCGGCAGCTCGCCCTGCGCGACGACGTGCCCACGCCCGCCGTCGAACTGAACGACGGCGAAGACTTCGTGCCCACTCCGGCCCCCTATCTCTTTTCGCAACATTTTTCCGCCATCGCCGCGGCCGGCCCCATTGTGGGTCCGATTGTGGCGGGGCTGACCTTCGGTTGGTTGCCGGCCTTGATTTGGATTCTGGTGGGCAGCGTGCTGATCGGCGGCGTGCATGACATGACCTCGCTGGTGGCCAGCGTGCGCCACAAGGCGCGCAGCATCCCCGACATCGTGCGCGAACACATGAGCCGCCGAGCATATCTGCTGTTTTTGTCGTTCGTGTGGATCGCCTTGGTCTATATCATCGTGGCCTTCACCGACATCACGGCCAGCACGTTCGCCCCGCCTTCACCGTTATTGCAGGCGTCGCAGGCCACTCCCCTGCAAGCGGCCAAGTACGCCGTCGCCGTCGAGCGCGGCGCGGCGGCGGCCAGTTCGTCGATGATGTATCTGGGGCTGGCCGTGCTGATGGGCCTGGTGCTGCGTTACACCCGTCTCTCGCTCACTTGGGCCACGGCCATCTTCATGCCGCTGGTGCTGGTTTCGATCTGGGCGGGGCCAAAGCTGCCGCTCGCCATTCCGCAGTGGTTGTGGTACGACGGCGCGTCGATCGGCAGCGCCACCAAAACCTGGGATATCTTGCTTTTGATTTATTGCGGCGTGGCCTCGGTCGTGCCGGTTTGGGCGCTATTGCAGCCGCGCGGATTTCTGGGCGGATATTTTCTCACCGTCACCGTGCTGTTGGCCTTCTTGGGCATTGTGGCCGCCGCCTGCCTGGGCCAGGCGGTTGAAATCGTGTATCCCAAATTCATCGGCTGGGAAGTGACGAGCAGCCAATTGTCGGAGCGATTCTTGTTTCCGCTGTTGTTCGTCACCGTGGCGTGCGGGGCGTGCAGCGGCTTTCATTCGATGATTAGCTCCGGCACGTCGTCGAAGCAATTGCGGCGCGAAAGCGATGCCAAGTCGATCGGCTACGGCTGCATGCTCCTGGAAGCCTTTGTCGCCGTCATTGCCTTGGGCTGCGTGATGATTCTCGCTCCTGAAGAAGTGAAAACGGGGCCGGGCAAGCCCGACGATATCTTCGCCGCCGGCATGTCGCGTTTCATCGGCACGCTGGCCACGTTGCTGCATCTCGACTATGAACGGGCGTACGACTATCTGTTCAACTTTTGCCTGTTGGCCTTCGCCACGTTCATTTACGACACGCTCGACGTTTGCACGCGGCTGGGGCGATATGTGCTGGAAGAGTTCACCGGCTGGCGCGGCAAAGCGGGCCGCTTGGCTTGCACGGTGTTTACGCTTGTGCCGCCGTTGTATCTGGTGTTGCAAACGATGGTCGATCCGCTCAAGGGTACGCCGGTGCCGGCCTGGCGGGTGTTTTGGACGCTGTTTGGCACCGCCAATCAGTTGCTGGCCGCGCTGACCTTGATCGGCGTCACGGTCTGGCTGTTGCGCAGCGGCAAAAGCTGGCTCTATGCCGCGTTGCCGGCCGCCTTCATGGTGCTGATCACCTTCACCATGCTGGGGCTGATGCTCTACGACTGGACGGCCAACTTCGCCGAAGTGGCGCGCCGCGGCCGCTTTGACGTGAACGGCCCGTTGACCATGTTCTTGTTGATTCTGGGCGTGATGTTGGTGATTGAAGCGATCGTAGTCATCAGCCGCACGCTGCGCGCCCGCGCGTTGCCGGCAAAAGCGTAGTCCGTGTCTGGCCTGCGCAAAACGACCGTGTTTTACACAAGAAGCCATCAATGGTTTGACGTGAGATTTGTTCCGCTCCGCCACCGCCGGCTTTACGCCGGTGGAGCGCTGATTGACCGCTAGAAACGGCGCCTTACGATGCTCCCTTCCCTCTTTTTCGCGTTGCATCCGCCGCCGCCTGCGGCGGATGCTGATGCGAAAAAGAGGAGTCACAGGAGGTTGTCGCGATAACGCGTTCTGGCGGTCAATCAGCGCTCCCGCCGGGCTTGTCCCAATGGCACTAAGCTTGATCTTGACTTAAAAGGGCCCTCGCTGGCCTAATTTGTTTATTCACAACAACTTAGTTCAGCCAGATTGAAACAAGTTTTCGCGAACTAAAAGTGGTGCTCGATGCCAAGCACATGCGCGGTCGCACGGCCGCGTCGATCGAATACGAATTGGCGGGCCGCATCGTGTACTACCTACTCATCCGCTGGCTGATTGTATTAGCTGCGGAAAAACATGGCCACGAGCCCTCGCGCATCAGCTTCACCAACGCGGTTAACGAGTTGGAACAGATGCATGATACCCTCGCCACGAGCAGCGAAGCGTGGGTGCGGCGAACGCTCTTACCAAGGCTGCTCACGCGGATCGCTTCACACCTTGTTCCCCTCCGTCCTGGGAGGCATTATCCACGGCCGAACGACACGCAGGCAAAGGATAAAGGTCATGGTCAGAAGCAAGCCGCGTCAAAAACCAGCAATCGCGTTAACACCAAGCCAAAGAACACCAAAACAAAACTGGCTCGCGTAGCTTAGTGCCATTGGGGCAAGCCCGGCGGTGGCGGTGCGGAACACATCCGAAAAATTCGCCGATTGAAACGCCAGGTCGCCGCTCCCGGCAATTGACCCTGACAAAACACTCTGGAACGCTAATTCACGCTAATCGTCGCTAATTGAGAGACTGAAGCCTTGATTAGTGCTCATTAGCGTTGATTAGCGTTCCAGCCTTTGCTTGGCAGCGGAATTGGCTCCACTCTCGGCGTAGAACCTTTTCGGGGCGCGAAGAAAACAGCGCGTTGCAGCACGGAGGACGCTGACTACAGAATCCGCGGCCTTGGTGTTACCCTATAGCTGAGGCTTCGCGGTGGGCAATGCCCACCCGACAAGAGCTTCGCTCGCGACTCGCCCAAAATCCAAACATCGCAAATCCAAAATCCGACCATGTCTCTGGCCACTTACAAAAACGCCGCCGGTTTCAGCGCGGAGAAAATCGAACTGCTGGAAAAAGATTTCGCGGGGCTGAACGAGTCGGGCAGCGACCTCGCGGAGCGCGCCTTGCGCTATGTCATCGACGGCGACGACGCCAACGTCCTCGACGCATTGTCCAAGGCCCATGAACCTGCGCTGCAGCTTCGATTGGTACAGACCTTACGCACCTATCAAGCGCATCGACCCGCGAGCGAGGCGCGCGATCGGTTCTTCGCCGACATCGATGCAGTCGGGTTTGAACCGTATTTGCGGCTGGCCAAAGTCTATGAAGCCGCCGCCAAGGGCGGGCCGCCGGTGCCCTTGCCGTTTCAGGCTTACTACGCGGGCTTGCCTTGGCTGGAACTCTTCGTACAAGAGATTTGGGTGCGCGAAAGGGGAGGGAAGAAGCCCGCCTTTCCAATCTCCATACTTGAAGAGATGCTTGCCGCCGAAGGGCAAGACAGCGCGCTTTTGATGAAGACGGTGTTCAGCGTCAAGCCGCAAGATCATTTTCGAGCGTTGCCCGTGACGACGATCAAATCGTTGTCCGGTTTTCGAGACGGCATTGCAAAGCACCACGTCGTCGTCGCGGAGGCCATCGTACATGCCGATGCCTCGCGCAAGGTCGAACTGCTTGACATCTTGTCTGAACAGCAGATCGTAGCGGGGCCGTTTGTGCGAGAGCTTGCCTTACTGGCCATATCCGGCGCCAAGAAAGTGCGTGAAGCGGCTTTGCCGCTCTTAAAGCACGCGCGCGACGAGGCGCGGCCACTCATCGAACAGGCGGCGGTCAACGGCACGCCCGCCGAACGCGTCCAGGCGATTCGCTGGTTGGGGCGCTTCGCAGGTGAGGCGGCCCGAGAGTTTCTTCTTGCGCGTCAGCAAGTGGAGAAGGGCGCCAAGCTGAAAGAGGCGATCAGCGAGGCACTCGGCGAGGTCCGAAAGGGCGTTGCGCCAGTTCAAGACGATGTCGCGTCGCCCCGGCCAGCGCTGCCGCACATCGAGACGGTCGTACCGCTCAGCGCCTCGGCGCGGCAAGCCGTCGCGG
>DASVGM010000781.1:0-17428 GCA_036379555.1 Pirellulales bacterium
GGAGCAGTATCGCCGCTTGCACGCCGCCGGAAAACTGCCGATTCGCGTGCGTCTCTCACACAGCGTCGGTAACTCAGGCAAAACGGCCGACCTCGTGGCCGCCATCGACAAGATCGCCGACAACCCGCTCTGCCAAGGCGACGCTCGGCTGCGCATTATCGGCATCAAGACGTTTCTGGATGGCGGCATGTTAACCGGCAGCGCATACATGCTCGAACCCTGGGGCGTGAGCCGCATTTATTCCATCGACGATCCCGGCTATCGCGGTATTCGTTACATTCCTGCCGAGACGCTCGTGCCGATGGTTCGCGCCGCGGTCGAGCGCGGCCTGCAGTTTACGGCGCACAGCGTAGGCAACGGCGCCGTGCAGGCCTTGCTCGACGCCTACGAGGAAGTGAACCGCACTCTGCCCATCGCGAGCACTCGGCCCTGCATTACCCACTCCAATTTTATGAGCCAAAAGTCGATCGAAAAGGCGGCGCGTTTGGGCGTGATGGTCGACATTCAGCCCGCCTGGCTTTATCTCGATACGCGCACGCTGACGGCGCAGTTTGGTTATGACCGCCTGCGATACTTCCAGCCGCTGCGTTCGCTCTTCGAGGCGGGGGTGACGGCGGGCGGCGGCAGCGACCACATGCAAAAGATCGGCTCGTTGCGTTCAATCAATCCTTACGATCCCTGGTTGGGAATTTGGACCACGATCACGCGGCGCGCGCGCTGGCACGATGACGTGCTGCATCCCGAAGAGTCGTTGAGCCGCGAACAGGCGATTCGCTTCTACACGATCAACAACGCGCGGATCATGTTCCTTGAAGATCGCATCGGCACGCTCGAAGCCGGCAAATGGGCCGACTTCATCGTGCTCGATCGCGATCTTCTCACCTGCCCCGTAGATGACATTCGCCAAGTGAAAGTCCTGGAAACCTGGCTGGCCGGCGAACGTATTTACCAGCGGCCGACCGCACCGTAATGGCTGTGGGGCGGCCCGGCAAGCCGCCCCACACCATAAAACGGCTCGTTACTGCACCAGCGCGTTCGCTTCGCCGCCGGCCTTGCTGCCCATCGCGCCCCATACGCCATACGGACTCGGGCCCGAACTAACTTCCGACCAAGCCAAGTTGCCGGAGTCGATCGCCTCACTGATAAACCGCACGGAGCCGTCCGCCATCACGCCGCAGGCGCCGTCGGGGTGCATGCTGCTGGGGGCGTAAACGCCCGACCCGCTGTAGTTGCCGTTGTTGTCGACGCTGACGCACGAGGGCGAGTTTGGCGGCAAGACTGTGGTAAAGGCACATCTCCGCACGGGCCCGTCGGCCCACAACGTGCCGAACAATCCGGTCACCTGTGTCGGCGACGTATAGTAGCCGTTGCTGGCCACCGAAAGGCATGCTCCCGGACTGGCTTGTGGAAACGTACCGGTAATGATCGACCCGACGTAATCTCCCTGCGTCACACGCACCTGGCCGCCACCCGCGCCGAAAGAGACCCGCAAGCGCTCACTCATGGCGATGGTATTGCTCAGGCCGTCGGTGATGGCGCTGTAGCTGACGGTTGTCGTGTAAGGAAATAACCCGCGAACACTCGTCGACGTGCCATTCTGCGTGATGGTGTCGCCTTCGCTGAAGGCGTAATTCTGCTCGCCGAAAGTTCCGCTGCCAACAGTCAGGCTGGGCACGATTTGTGGCGCGGCGCGAGGGTCGGAAGGGCAGAGGAACACGGGCGGCTGAATCTCCCAGCCATACCACGGAATGTTGGTCGCCGGTCCAAACGATGGGATTGGCACGGCGCTGCCATTCGCATAGCCGCCCCCCTGAATGATCGCATACGAAGCCTGTTGCTCTAAATAGGGCAACAAGGCGATGTATCCACTAGCCCGGGTGCAATTACCGTTCAGATAGGGCGCGGTGCATGATGTTCCACCTTGACGGGTGGGCAGCGAGTTATGCACATCGTGATAGTTTTGCAAAGCCAGGCCGAACTGTTTGAGGTTGTTGACGCACTGGCTGCGACGGGCGGCTTCGCGCGCGGCCTGCACCGCCGGCAGCAACAAGGCGATCAAAATGCCAATAATGGCAATGACAACCAACAATTCAACCAATGTGAAACCAGGGCGCATAGCACCCTTCCGGTCGGCACGACACGCGCGCCGCCGGTCAAAAAGGCGTTCTTTTGACATAAGCCTCTATAATTCTCCGTTCCGTTAAAATACTAAAAGCCTCTCCGGTTATGATTTTACTCTGACGGGCGGCTAGATCAAGCAGCGGCGTGTTACTAAATTGTCATTTCAGAGAACTCCGCCTGATGCTCTTGACGCCCCCACCGGGCGACTTTAGGCTGACAAGCAGGCGGATTGACTGCCGATGATCGCAGTGAATCGTCTACTGGCGATGTTATAAAGCACGCCGCCACCTCTTGGGGAATAGTGTAACGGTAGCACGAATGGCTCTGGACCATTTAGTCTAGGTTCAAATCCTAGTTCCCCAGTTTTTTATTTCTTGACACTCTGGCACGGTGTCGCAAGCACTCAACACCGTTTTTGCCCAATCACTGTTTCAAAATCGGCGCCGGTGATCTTGACGGCAGGTGAGTGGGCAATGCCTACCCTACGGGGCTGTGGGTGATTTTCGGGTAGCCTCTTTCCGCTGCCGCGGGAGAATTGCCGGCGGCGACGGCGCGGCGCTTTTCACCTCATGGCCGCGGCGTTATAATCCGAAGTTTTAACTCAGAAACGTATCGCGCCGCGAGAGGCGCGTGGCAAATTGAAGGAGAAGTAAGTGGCTATTCGCGTCGCTATCAATGGTTTTGGCCGTATCGGCCGGCTCGTGTTTCGTAATCTCATGGCCCGCTCCGGCGAGTTTGAAGTCTTGGCCATTAACGACCTGACCAATACCGCCGCCCTGGCCAACCTGCTCAAATACGACAGCACCCACCGCCGTTATCCCGGAACCGTCAAACATGAGGAAGGCTGCCTTGTGGTCGATGGCAAAAAAATTCGCGCGTTGGCCGAACGCGATCCCGCCAAGCTCCCTTGGGCTGATCTCAAAATCGACGTGGCGGTCGAAAGCACGGGCATCTTCACCGGTAGAGCCGCCGGCGGCAAACCAGGCTACGATACGCACCTGCAAGCCGGCGCCAAGCGCGTCGTGCTGAGCGCCCCGGCCAAAGACGGCGCCGATATCACCTGTGTGCTGGGCGTGAACGACGACAAGCTCGTCACCTCTCATAAATGCGTCTCGAACGCAAGCTGCACCACCAACTGCCTGGCGCCCGTCGCCAAGGTGCTGCACGAAACATTTGGCATCGAAAAGGGGTTGATGACCACCGTGCATGCCTACACTAACGATCAGAACGTGCAGGATCTGCCCCACCAAGACCCCTATCGGGCACGCGCCGCCGCGCAGAACATCATTCCCACCACCACCGGCGCCGCCAAGGCCGTGGGGCTGGCTATTCCAGAGTTGCAAGGCAAGCTTACGGGAATCGCCATGCGCGTGCCGGTGCCCACGGGCAGCGTGGTCGACCTGACCGCCATCATGAAGCGCGACGTGACTCGCGAAGAAGTGAATCAGGCCATGAAACAAGCCGCCGAAGGCAAGCTGAAGGGCATTTTGTGCTACACCGAAGATCCCATCGTATCGAGCGACATCATTGGCGACCCGCACAGTTCGATTTTCGCCGCCGACTGGACGCAAGTCATCGGCGGCAACCTGCTCAAGGTGGTAAGTTGGTACGATAACGAGTGGGGTTATAGCTGCCGCACCGCCGATATTATCGCCCGTGTGGGCAAGTTGGCTTAGCTTTCCCTCGAGCTACCGCCCGCGCGTTCGTCGCGCTCCGCCTGAGTCACGATGGCGCGCAGCCCTTCGCGGTAACTTGGAAACCGCAACGAAAAATCGAGTTCGATTCGCATGCGCGCGTTCGAGATGCGCTTGTCAGCGGCGGCGCGCGCTGTGGCTGGTGTTTCTCGCGGCAACGCTTCAAACCGTGGCGGCGGCGCACCAATAAGGCGAGCCAACTCGGCGTAGTAGTCGCCGCGCACGACCGGCGAACCATCGGAAATCAAGTACACGCGCGGCAAGTCGCGCTGTACTTTTTCGGCCGCCAGCACCGCCTCGACGGCATCCTCAACGTGAATCAAATTCAAAAACCCATGCCGTGGGGCGGCAAGCGGTTCGCCGGCCAACAAGATATCCTGCCGTGGTATTCGACCTGGCCCGTAAAGCCCGGCCAGACGTAAGACGACCGCCCGGCGCGCGGTGTCGCTGGCGGCGATGATTCGCTCGGCTTCGAGGCAGGCCTGCCCTGAGGCCCGCGACGGTTGGCAAGGCGTCTCCTCATCGACCCAATCGCCTTGCCAATCACCATAAACGCCAGTGGAGCTGATATAAATGAAGCGGCGAAACGCCGGCAGAGCGTCGAGCACGTTTCGCAAGCCGCTCAGATGCGGCCCAATCTGGTTTGGACCGATCTCGGTTGGGCCGGTTTCGTGCCCCACGGCGAAAAGCACCGTATCGGCCGCCGGCAACGCCCGCAAAGTCTCGCGCCGGGTCACATCGGCCACGATTGCTTGCAAGCCTTCGCGGCGCCAGACGCCGGCGCGCTCGTGGCGGCGCGTGATCGGAAAAACCGGATGACCGGCGGCAAGCCAGCGGCGCGCGACTCGCAGACCAAGATAGCCGCAACCAAAAACCATTTTCGCTGTCATTCGATCAGGCAAGTTGATTTAGCCGTCGATTGGCCCCGGCGTGCCGGCGCGTGACGACTCCAAGTAAGCCGAAAGTAAGATTTGGGCGGCCAGCTTGTCGCGCCGCGCCGCGCGTTGTTTCTTGGTGAGCCGCGCCGCGCCAAGAAACTGGTTGGCTTCGGCCGTCGTAAACCGCTCGTCGAAAAACGTCACCGGCAATCCGGTGGTTTGCGCCAGCCACTGTCCGAAGCGCCGGGCCTCGCGAGATTTCTCGCTTTCGCGGCCGTCGAGATGGATCGGCAAGCCAACCACGAAGCCGACGAGTTTTTCGTCACGCGCCAACGCTTGGAAAAAACGAGCATCGGCCGCCGCCTCGCGGCGTTGATAGATTTCGTGAGGGCTGGCCAGCGTCCGCCGCGCATCCGTCACGGCAATGCCGACGCGCACCGTGCCATAGTCGATGCCCGCCAATCGCCCGGCGGGAAACGCGGTTTGTGCCGAAACTTCCACAGTTTGCTCCATCATGGCGATATTCTAAACGCCAATGGTTGCCATCGGCCAGGGCGCCGCGACTCAGAGGCTCTCGCTGTGGGGCGGGCCGCTGGCCCGTCTGGAAGCGAAAGACGGCTCGGCGAGCCGCCCCACGATACACTGCCACGGCGAAATCGGAGTTTTCGGATAGCCTCTCATACGGTCTTGACCGCGGCGCGCGTTTCACCTACCGTTCGCGGGCTATGCGCACTTTCGTCGCGATCGCCGCGTTTTTTTCGCTTCTTTTATTGGCCAATCGTCGCCTGCCGGCCGCGGAGCCGCCACGGCTTGCGCCCCTCAAAGGAGTGGTGCTGCTGCGAAACGGTGAGGTTTTATCCGGCACCATCGCGCGCACCGGCGATTATTACCACGTCTCGAAGCCGGGCAGCGAAATTCGCTTGAAAGCGGCCGAAGTCGATCGCGTCGCCAATAACCTGATTGAGCTTTACGAAGAAAAACAGCGGCGCCTCAAGCCCGAAAGCTTGCCAGACCGCTTGGACCTGGCCGAGTGGTGTCTTGGGCAGCGGTTATTGGAACAAGCCCATGCGCAACTGGCGGCGGCCGCCGCCATCAGCCCTAACCATCCGCGTATTGCGCTCATCCAGCGACGCGTCACGTTGGCGGAGCGGCCGCCGGAAGAGCATGCCGCTCCGGCCGCGATCGTTCATCGCGGCCCGTCAAAGGAAGAGCTCGACCGCCTGATTCGCGGCCTGCCGTCACACGCGGTGGAGTCGTTCACCTCGACGATTCAGCCACTTTTGGTGAACAATTGCACCACCGCGGGCTGTCACGGCTCTACGTCGTCGGGCAAGCTGCGGCTGCTGCGGCTTTCGCTCGCCGGGCCGCCCAATCGCCGGCTCACGCAACGAAACCTGCACTCGGTTTGGCAAACCGTCGACGTGAATGATCCTGCCGCCAGCCCGTTATTGACGCAGCCGATTCGCCCGCACGGCAAGGCGAAAAGCCCCATCTTTTCCGGACATCAAGCGGCGCAATACCGCCAACTTGTCGCTTGGGTGTACACGGCCACGAAACAGCGCCGCCCCCCGCCGCCCGGCGAAGAAGAATCGCCGCCACCGGCGCCGGCCTTGGCCACGAAGAAAAAGACAGCGAAGTCGCGGCCCGCTCCTGCCTTGGCGCGCCGTTCCGCCGCCCCCCTTGACGAGGCGCCTGCCATCGGTGAGCTTGACAGTGAGGCATTGTCCGCGCCGCCCGCGATGGGCGGCGACGCGCCCGCGAAAGGCTCCGCTCAAGAAACGCCGCCAGACGATGAGTATGTACCCGTTGATCCGTTCGACCCGGAGGTTTTTAACCGTCGCTATTTGCGTCCCTAAGCGAAAGAGAACTCCAGAGACAAGGAGACAAGGGGACAAGGAGACAAGGAGAACGCTGTCGCGGATGCAATGTTCCGCTTGCGCTCTCCTTGTCCTCCTTGTCCTCCTGCCATCTGAACAGACTCTTGCCGCCGAACCGGTTCCGGAACCACCGATCATCGTCACGGCTCAGGCCCTCGCTCTGCATCGCTCGGCGCTTGTCTTCGACGGCCACAACGATCTGCCGTGGCGACTACGCGGCGAGTTTGACGGACGGCTGGAAAAGTGCGACATCGCCCAACCCCAGCCGCTGCTGCACACTGACATTCCGCGGCTGCGCCAGGGTGGAGTGGGAGCGCAATTTTGGTCGGTTTATGTATCGGCCAAAACGCGCCAAGCAGGCACCGCCTTGCGCGATACGCTCGAACAGATCGAACTGGTGCGCCAGATCATCAAGCGCTACCCGGATACCTTTGAATTGGCCCTCACGGCCGGCGACGTCGAACGGATTCATGCCCAGGGAAAGATCGCCTCGCTGATCGGCGTGGAAGGCGGACACAGCATCGAGGACTCTCTCGGCGCCCTGCGGCAACTCTACCAACTCGGCGCTCGCTACATGACGCTCACGCATTCCGCGACGCTGTCGTGGGCTGATTCGGCCACCGACGAGCCGCACAACGACGGGCTGAGCGCCTTCGGCGAGGAGGTGGTGCGAGAAATGAACCGGCTGGGCATGCTCGTCGATATCTCGCACGTTTCGGCCGCGACCATGCACGACGCGCTGCGCGTCTCGCGCGCGCCGATCATCGCCTCGCACTCCTCGGCCTTCGCCGTGGCCTCGCACCCCCGCAACGTACCTGACGACGTGCTGAAAAAACTGCCGGAAAACGGCGGCGTGGTGATGGTCAGTTTCTTCCCGGCCTTCATTGTGCCCGCGGCCGCTCAAGCAGGCGCTGAACTACTCAAAACACGCCGCGAGTTGCGGCTACAGTTTCCCGACCCGGACGAGTACCAGCGCGCCGTGCGGCGCTGGGACGATGCCCACCCCGAAGCGCGCGGCACGGTGCGCACTGTGGTCGATCACATCGATCACATCGCGAAGGTGGCGGGCATCGACCACGTTGGGCTAGGGTCCGATTTTGACGGCATTGGCATCGTGCCGCGGCAACTGGAAGACGTATCGTGTTATCCCAACATCACGCAGGAACTACTCAACCGGGGTTACGACGAAACGTCCATCAAAAAAATTCTCGGCGCAAACATCCTGCGCGTGCTGCGACGCGCCGAAGTCGTAGCCGCCGGCAGGGAAGCCGGCCTTTCAACAAAGTAAGAGTCTGTCCAAGGCTGTTGCCGCAAGCTATGCTAGAGAACCATGAGCGCCACGACTGACAAACACGCGACTGACCGTGACAAACACGCGACTGGCCGGCCCACAACCGATGGCTCTGACGCGGCAGACTCCGCAGCGGGTCCGCTGACCTTGGCCATCGACATCGGCGGTACGGGCCTGAAGGCTTCCGTGCTCGACGCCGGCGGCGACATGATTACCCCGCGCGTGCGCGTGGCGACACCGCACCCTTCGCCGCCCAGCATCGTGCTGGAGGCACTGGTGAAATTGGTCGAACCGTTGCCGCAATACGAACGCGTGTCGGTCGGTTTTCCCGGCGTCGTGCGGAAAGGAAAAATCGTCACCGCGGCGAACCTCGGTCAGGACGATTGGTACGGGTTCGCCCTTGGCGAGGCTCTTGAGCGTCACTTGGGCAAGCCGGTCAAGGTGAAAAACGACGCCGACCTGCAAGGGCTGGGCGCCATTCGCGGGCATGGCGTTGAAATGGTGATTACGCTGGGCACCGGCTTTGGCACGGCGCTGTTCGACGACGGTTTCATCGCGCCGCACATCGAGTTGGCGCACCATCCGTTTCGCAAAGGCGATACGTACGAAGAGCAGCTTGGAAATGCCGCGTTGCAAAAGGTGGGCCGCCGAAAGTGGAACAAGCGGCTGCAAAAGGCCCTGGCCACCATTCGCGCGCTGACCAATTTCGACACGCTGTTTATCGGCGGCGGCAACGCCAAGCGCATCAATTTTGAACTGCCCAGCGACGTCGAAATCGTCTCCAATGACGACGGCATGCGCGGCGGCATCTGGCTCTGGCGCAAAGACCGCCAGCATCTGATTCTCGAAGATTAGCGCCTTGCCCAGGCTTCATCTTAAATTGCCCACACCCCCCGATTGCTCTACAGAACCCTTTGTGGGCGGTTCGACCCCAGAATCGAGTTTGGAAACCAGCATTCGTCGCATGCGGTATAGCTCCGCCAAGGCGCAGACCGATATATACCTTCATACGGCCAGGCGAACCCGCCCCTTTTGCCATCCATAATTGGCCCCCCGCTCAAGGATAACTCTGTGGCGACAACGGAACTACGTAAAGCGGCGGTGCTGCTTATGAGCCTGCCGCAAGAAGACGCGGCCGCGGTCATGTCCAAGCTGCCGCCGAAGCAGGTCGAGCTGGTTTCCGTCGAGATCGCCAAAATCGCGCTCGTCAGCAGCGAAGAGCAAGAGAACGCCATCAAGGACTTCGCCGATGCCTCTCCGGCGACCATCGGGGCGGGCAGCGGCGGCTTGGAACTGGCAAAGAACCTGGTTGAACGGGCGCTCGGCAAAAATGCCGGCAGCACCATCGAAAACGTCCGGCAACAGATCGAGGCGATGCCCTTCAGCTTTTTGCACAAAGTCGATAGCCAAAACCTGTTGACCTTCATCATGGACGAGCATCCGCAGACCATCGCCCTCATCCTTTCACACATCCAGGCTTCGCAGGCGGCCAACATTATTAGCGGTTTGCCCAGCGACCGGCAATTGGCGGTTGTGCGGCGCATCGCCACGATGGGGCAGACCAACCCCGAAATCATTCAGGAAGTGGAGAAGGGGCTGGAACACCGCATGTCGAGCGTCATGAGTCAGCAGTTTGAAAACGCCGGCGGAGTCGGGGCCGTGGCCGAGATTCTCAACGTCGCCGATCGCGCCACCGAACGCAGCCTGCTGGAAAACCTGTCACAGGAAGATCCCGACCTGGTGGAAGAAATCCGGCGCCTGATGTTCGTCTTTGAAGACATTCTCAAGTTCTCAGCCAAGGACGTGCAGACGCTATTGAAAAACGTCGAGAACTCGCAACTCGCCATGGCGCTGAAGGGCGCCAGCGAAGAATTGAAGCAAAAGATTCTGGGCAACATGTCGACCCGCGCGGCGGACATGCTGCGCGAAGAAATGGAGTTTCTTGGTCCCGTGCGGCTGTCGGCGGTCGAGCAAGTGCAGCAGCAGATTGTCGACGTGATTCGCCGTTTGGAAGACAGCGGTGAAATCACCGCCAACTCCGACGACGCCGCCGAGGCGTTTATTCAATAGCGCTGCTGGCCACCTTCATGCCGGGCAAGAAGTGCGGCCGTGGAACCACCGGCGGAGCGGCGCCCAGCGCCCGCGAAATGTATTCACTCGCCCGGCGCGATGCGCCTCCGTGGCCCACACGCACCTTGAGCCGCGCCAGGTCGCCGATCAAACGCCGTCGGCGCGGCTCGTCGGCCAGCCAGTCGATGACATGCCGCGCGATGCGTTCCGAACGGTCAAGACAGGTCAGGTATTCTGGAAAGAGAACATGCCGATCAGCCTCGCTATCTGGGTCGTAAGGCGTCACGTCAGAGGGAAACAGTTCAGCGGCCGTCAACAAGTTGACCAGCGTGATGTACTTCACGCGGCGGAAAAAACTCTGCACGAAATACGCCACGCGGCTGATGTGATACAGCACCACAGTGGGCTTGGCGTGGTGCAACAACTCTAGCGACACCGACCCCGAGACCGCCATGCAGCAGTCGGCCAGCTCGATCAACTCTGGCGTGCGACGCAAATAGACGTCGATCGGCAGGTTGGTTTGCGCCGTCAGCCGCCGGGCAAATTCCGCCTGATGCGGTTTGAACGCGGCCACGGCGAACCTCACGTTGGGCACGGCCGCATGTACGCGTTCGGCCGCCCGCAAAAACCAATGCAGGTTTTGCTGCACTTCTTGCGTGCGCGAACCGGGCAGAATCGTCACCAGCCGTTCTTCGCGGGCGATTTGCGCATCTAAAAAATCTTGATCGAGGTGCCGCTGCCAGACTTCATCGAAATAGGGGTGCCCGATGAAAACAGCATTGCAACCGTGAGCGCGAAACCATTTTTCTTCAAAGGGCAGGCTGCACAGCACGTGATCGACGAATCGCCGCATTTTCTTCACGCGCCAGCTTGCCCAGGCCCAGATTTGCGGCGGGGCGTAGTAAAACACCGGAATGCCGTGGGCCTTGGCCCGGCGGGCGATCCACCAATTGAAACCGGGGTAGTCGACCAGCACCACGGCGTCGGGCCGAGTGTGGCGAAAATAGCGGTCGGCCTTGGAGACCAGGGCCAAAAACTTGTGCAGGTTCAGCAACACCCGCAAAAACCACATGACGGCCAGGGCCGTCAGGTCGACATGCAGTTGGCAACCGGCCGCGGCCATTTCCGGGCCGCCATAGCCGACGCATTCAACCGTGGGATGCCGCGCGCGCAGCGCGCGTATCAGGTTGGCGGCATGCAGATCGCCGCTCGGTTCACCGACGGAAAAGAATATATTTAACGGCCGGCCGCTCATGGGGAGGCGTCTACTGCTGGATCAAGGGCCGCGAAGTATGGCAAAACGCCCGGTCAGAGGGAAGTGCAGTTCGGCCGGTCCTGGATTGATTGGATTTATTCTCGCGGCTTTTTCGGATAGAGTAGCGTGGACGAGGCATGCACAATGAGTGATGAACTTCAAGCGATCGACGCCGGGCCGCCCGCGAACATCGGTCCTTCGATTCCGATTTCAATTTCGATTCCGCCTGCCGCCGTGCCCGCTGCGCCGCCGGCGGCGGCGTTCTGGCGGCGTCTTGACGAAGCCATGACTTGGCTGGGCGATCGTCTGAACCCCATTCTTGTCAAAGAGACACGGCAAGCGCTCAAAAGTCGGCAGTTCGTCATTACCTTCGCGCTGGTGTTGACGCTGGCCTGGATCTGGTCGATGTTTGGCGTGGCGATGATCGGCCCGAGCATCTATTTCGCCGCGCACGGCCTGGAGATGTTTCTGGGGTATTACACGATTTTGGCCGTGCCGCTGTTGGTGGTCGTACCGTTCGGGGCCTTTCGCTCGCTCGCCTCCGAGCGCGAGGACGGCACTTATGAACTGCTCTCGATCACCACGCTGAAGCCCCGGCAAATCGTCAACGGCAAGCTGGGCAGCGCCGTGTTGCAAATGCTGGTTTATCTCTCCGCCATCGCACCCTGCCTGGCGTTCACCTACATGCTGCGCGGCGTCGATGCGCCGACCATTCTCTTTGTCATCTGCTGGTTTTTTCTGGCCTCGCTGGGCGCCGCCGCCATTGGGCTTCTGGTGGCCACGCTCTCACATGAGAAGCATTGGCAAATCGTGCTTTCGGTGATGTTTCTGTTCGGGCTGGCGATCCTTTTGTGGTGCGCGCTCTTCATCGGCTTCGAGGGGCTGGCCGTGTGGTCTCTGTCTTTTCAGGATCGCGAGTTTTGGGTCGCGAATGGCATCGTGCTCACGGCCTTTTTTAGTTACTTCGCGCTCTGCTATTGCGCGGCGAGCGCTCAGCTCACGTTCGCCAGCGACAATCGCGCCACGGTGCTGCGCATGGTGATGGTGGGGCAACAGGCGCTGTTGATGGGCTGGTTTGGCTGGGGGCTGTCGCAAGTGGAAGAGCCCGAAATGATCGCGGCTTATTTTATCCTTACCGCCATTCATTGGTCGGCGATGGGCGTCTTCATCAATACCGAATTGGGCGAGCTCTCGCTGCGGGTCAAGCGGCAGCTTCCGCAAAGCTTTTTTGGCCGCGCCTTTCTGACGTGGTTCAACCCCGGCCCGGCCACGGGATACATGTTTGTGGTCGCCAACCTGTTGGCGGCGCTGCTGGTGGGAGCGGGCTATTTGTTGTACAGCGAGGCCTTCACCACCCGCGCCGTGCGGATGCCGTGGGAAATGGTCTTTGTCTTCGGGCTGCTCACTTTCTCTTATGTGGTGCTTTACCTTGGTTTGGGGCGGCTCATCATCGCCGGGCTGCGCCGCGTGACCCAGGTAACGCTGACGGCCGCGGTACTCTTTCAGGTGCTGCTCGTGCTGGCGGCGACCGGCATTCCGCTGTCGATTCATCTAATGACGCCCGAACTGCGCAACGACTATTCGTTGATCGAAATCAGCAACCCGTTTTATTCGTTGGCCGAGGTGCTTGAATCCAAATACTTTTCGGACGTGGTTGTCTGCTTGCTGGCGGTGATACCGCTGGCGGCGGCGGTCGTGTTCTTACTGAGCCTGCCGGCGATCATTGCGGCGGTACACCAGGTGCGCATCGCCAAGCCGGGCCGAGTGGTGGAAGAAGACGCCGAACTCGAAGCGTTGCGCGCCGCGCCGATTGGCCCCAGCAGCCCGTTTGATGATCCTTCTCTTTAGCCTTCGTCGACCGTTGCGAAATGCCAATACCCATTGACCCCAAAGTCGATTATGCCTTCAAACACGTTTTTGGTCGTGAAGAAAGCAAACCTGCGTTGATAAGTCTACTGGAGGCAGTCCTGGAACCACCGTTCGGCCATCGCATCACTGATCTGGACCTTCTCGATCCCTTCAACCATCAAGAATCGCCCAACGACAAAACGTCGGTGTTGGACATCAAGGCGCGCGACCAGAGCGGACGTCGGTTCAACATCGAGATGCAGATGCTCGCTTATGGCGCCTTCCGCGAGCGGGCGCTCTACTATTGGGCTCGTCTGCACCAAGGTCAACTCAAGAAAGGCAAAGACTTTCGTATTCTGCGGCCAACCGTCGCGATTTGCTTTGTCGATACGCCGCTGTTCCCGCAGATCGACGACTACCACTTGGTCTTTGAACTTCGCGACCGCCGCCACCATACGCTCTTTACGGACCAACTGGCATTGCATATCCTGGAATTATCAAAGTTTAATAAGTCAGTGGAGGAGTTGGCGACGCCTCTTGACCGGTGGCTGTTCTTCCTACGAAACGCCCCCACTTTAAGCCTTGATACCCTGCCTGAACCATTGAACGTACCGGAGCTCGTCTGGGCATTGGGAGATTTGCGCATGCTATCACAAAATGACGTGGAACGTGAGCGTTACGAATCGCATCTCAAGATGCAGCGTGATATCTACACCGCCCTAGCGGAGAAACGAGATGAGGGGCGTGAAGAAGGGCGTGAGGAAGGACGTGAGGAAGGCGAAGCTAGAATTCAAATCCGGCGAATTCAAGCCTTGCAGCGGCTTTTACGTCAACAGGTCCGGTCTCCGGACGAATTGAAATCGCTGCCTCTTGCCGCCTTAGAGACCCTCGCCGTTCAACTCGAAGAGCAGCTTGACACCCGGCTGAGCGACGGCTGACAAGCCGCCCGGCGAACTTTACAACCTGGCCGACGATCCCGGTGAAAGTAAAGACCTCGCCGGCCCACGGCCCGACGTGGCCCGCGAGCTCGATGCGGAGCTGAGCGTCATTCGCGATCGCCGTGGCGGTCTGTAGGGTGGGCATTGCCCACCACGCCAACCAAGGAGCTGCACGAGCTTATTTTGTTTGCGGAGCTTCGGCCAGCGCCTCGTCTTTTACCGGAACGCTGATCACCAGCGCGGCGAAGCGGGGTGATTTCGGCGGCGCTTTGAAAAACCCGGCGTGACAGTTGACGCAGCTTGAGGCCAGCGGAATCGCTCCGGCGTGACGGTAATAACCGCCCTCCACTTGCGCGAATTCCTCCTTTCCATCGGCAATTTCCTTGGCCGCCGCCTTCTCAAACTCGGTTTTCGGCTCGTGACTGAGGCTCATCGCCCGCGTGTTCACCGAAATCCAATTCGCCTCAACCTTGGATTGCCGGGCGATCTCCGCGAAAACATCCTCCATGGCGCGCGCCGGAACTGTGGCGCGGCTGTCATGGAAATAGCGGTGATGCAGCACCTCCAGCGTGGCGGCATAAATGGAATGCATCAATTCGACCCGTTCGCGCGCCACCGCGACTGGCACTCGAACGTCGTCCACCGACACTTCGGCCACCTGCGGCGCCTCGCCGCCAGCGGGCTTGCTTTCCTCTTCGCTGGACGGTTCGCCACAGAAAGCGAAGGCGACAAAAAAAGCCGCCGCCGCCAGCACGGAAAGACCACCCGCCACTCTCGCTAACATGACTCCACTCCAGAAGGTTCGACCATTGTTCGCCCAAGGTATAGCAAACGACAGGCCCATTTCGGGCCTAAACCGCGGATTCGCTATTTTTCAGGCAAAAATAAGCGGAAACATCGCATCAACCGCGGCCGATGAATGGATTGTGCCCGCGGCGCGGCCCTCGGTCCAGCGTGCAAGAACGCTCGCTTTGTGCGAATCCGGCACAA
Source organism: Pirellulales bacterium (assembly GCA_036379555.1). GTDB lineage: Bacteria > Planctomycetota > Planctomycetia > Pirellulales > JAICIG01 > DASSFG01. Next base: position 14,963 of record DASVGM010000781.1, read on the forward strand.
CCTCCTCTCGCTAGATCGCTTCGCCGCCGCGCTCGCCGGTGCGAATGCGGATGCAGTCTTCCAGCGGCAGCACGAAGATCTTTCCGTCGCCGATTTCGCCGGTTGGCCCGGTGCGGCCGCCTTTAATGATGGCCTCGATCGTCGGTTCCACAAAATCTTCGTTCACCGCGATTTGCAACTGCACCTTGCGCAGCAGGTTCACGGAAAATTCGTGCCCACGGTAGGTCTCCGTGTGTCCCTTTTGACGGCCGAAGCCTTGCACGTCCATCACCGTCAGGCGAAAGACCTCCACTTCGGTCAAGGCGGCTTTGACCGCTTCCAGCCGGCTGGGTTGAATGATGGCGATGATCAGTTTCATAGGCTCTAAATGTGCCAGGGGGCGCGCATGGGTTTGCCGGTGAACAGGTTCGCCTGTTCATCGCCGACAAACTGCTCTTTCTTTGGATCCCACGTCAACTCGCGCCCCAGCCGGATGGCCAGGTTGCCCAGGTGGCACACCGTCACCGAACGATAGCCGATTTCGACGTCGCAAATCGGGCGCTGACGGCTCTGGATGCAGTCGAGCCAGTTCTCATGATGGTCGTGGCTGACGTAAAGCTTGGTTTCAAACGAGTCGGGGTGAAAATCTCGCACGATGGCGTTGTAATCTTTCCAGTTTTTGTCGCCAAGCTGCAACTCAATGCGGCCGCGGCTGACAAACACCCAGCCATCGCCGCCGCTGAACTTCACGCCGTTCTCGCCTTGGCTGTGGCAATGCAACGTCACACCGTTGGCGTAGGTGTAATCGACGTCGAACTCCAGCGGCACGTCGTGCGGCCCGTTCTCCGCGAATTGACCCTGGCCCTTGATCTTGACCGGACCTGAACCATCGGCCCCGATGCCCCACTGAGCGATGTCGTTGTGGTGCGCGCCCCAATCGGTCATCTTGCCGCCGGAATAATCGCTGAACCAGCGAAACTGATAGTGGCAGCGGTTCGGGCTATAGTCGGCGTAGGGGGCGGGGCCAAGCCAGAAATTCCAGTCGAGTTCCGCCGGCGGCGTGGCCACCGGTTGCCATGCTCCGGGGTCGATATTGCCGATATTGGTATCCACCGTTCGCAGTTTGCCGATTTTGCCGTTGCGCACCAACTCGCAGGCCAGCCGAAAGCGACCGTCGCTGCGCTGCTGGCTGCCGGTCTGAAAGACCGTGCCATAGCGGCGCGCCGTCTCGACCATCGTCTTGCCTTCGTCAATGGTGAGCGTGAGCGGTTTCTCGCAGTAGACGTCTTTGCCCGACTCCATCGCGTAAATGGCGCACAGCGCGTGCCAATGATCGGGCACGGCGATCAGCACGGCATCGATATCGGAACGATCGCAGAGATCGCGAAAATCTTTATAAATGGCGACGCGGCGGCCGCTTTTCTCCAGGGCCAACTTGGCGGCTTCCTCGCGATGATTGCGATCGACATCGCAGACGGCGGCCACCTCAATACGTTTGTTGGGCAAGAGCTTGTTGGCCAGGTGATGGCGGCGGCCAAGGTCGCCGGTGCCGATGGAACCGACCACCACGCGGTCGCTGGGGGCCGGCTGCCCGGCCTTGGCGAAAACAGTGGCCGGCACAATCGTCGGCGCCGCGGCCAATGCGGCGCCTGTTTTCAGAAAGTGCCGGCGGTGGCTGCCAGGTTTGTGTGCCACGTGGTTGTCCTTATTGCTGCGGGATTGGCGGAATCATTGCGATGCTGAAATTGTGGCTTGTGCGGGGCGGCATTTCAAGCCGGTAAGCGGAGAAATGCTATGGCTGGCCCACAAGCTCTGCGCGCCCCTCCACGGCGATCCATGCGCGGTCGACGGGTAAACGATGCCACTCGCCACGCAGGCCCGAGGGCCAATCAACGGTTAAATGGTCGATCGTTTCGGCTGAACCCAAGCCAAAGACAAGCCGTCGCTCGTTGCCGGCCATGTAGCCGTCTCCGGCGCATGCGGTGGATCACAACTTTTCAGCGGTTGTCTGCTGATCCGCCACAATGCGCCGCTTTGACCATTTTGCGGCATGTAACTGTCGCATCGCTTGAACAATTGCCATTTCGAGAACATTCGCCATGCACGGTCTCCTTCAACTTGGGTTGTGTTGATGAAACAAGCGGCGCCAACCGAGTAACGCGACAAAAACCGCGAAGCCTACCAGCCCCAGCGGCCATGCGAAGTGCGATACCGGCCGCGTCAGATCCTCTTCACGCGCCAGTGGCGACGTGGACAAGAGCAGCGCATGGCCATCCCATGACGCGGCAAGAGCGTCAACCGGCATTTCAAATTGCCTCGGTGGATCGATGATCGTCGCGGTGTCATCGGTAATGTCCGCGATATTCACGAAATGATTGTTGCGCAGGTGCGCGATGCATGCGAACGGTGGCGAACGTCGCCTTAGATTCTCCGCCGTCGAAACCACCCCGAGGACGTTCAGCCCGTATTGATGTTTGGCGACTTCGG
>DASVGM010000782.1:0-9924 GCA_036379555.1 Pirellulales bacterium
GGGCATGCTGGATATAATTGAGAATCCTGACTCGGCTCGTAACGACAGGAAACGTGCTTGCAGCACCATCAGGGATCTTTTGGCGGCCCATGACGAAGGCCAATTCGCGATTGACCTAGCCGCGCATGAATATAACGAGGCTGCGAATGATTCCGCCGCCGACCACCGCGCGACGCATCTCGATTCACAAGAAGCGGCTTTCGCGGAAAAATTGCGCGAGTTGATGCGGGCACGCGCTATGACGCAGGCGGAATTGGCGTCGCGTGTGGGATGCAGCCAACCGGCGATATCTCAGATGCTCAAGCGGCAGTGTCGCCCGCAAAAAACGACGATCCTGAAGCTTGCGTCGGCGCTTGGCGTCGATGCCCGCCATTTGTGGACGGATCTCGATGTTGCCGAAATCCTCGACACGGTCGCGGCCATCCAGGAAGAGGAGACTATGTCCGAGGCTGAGGCAGAAGCTGCGCGCCGTGCGCTGCAACAGCCGGTTTCCGGCGCATCCGCCGCTCCGCTGCCGAAAAGAAAACGATAACCGCCAGGATGTCCCGCGTGTCGGACGAGCATAACCCATATCAGCTTTATGCTGACGAGTTGACCGACGACGATCGCGCCGACCTAGCTTATCTGAATTGTGGCGAAGAGCCATGGTCGCGAGCCGCGACCGAATGGATGCTTGGTTCGGATGTCTGGCAGTCAATGCAAAAGCATGGTACGCGGGTCTGGCTTTACCGAAACGATAGTAACGTCGTTGTCGGTTTTGGCTCACTCGGAATCGCCCGTCGGCGATGGCCGCCGCCGAACGGGGAGTACTCCAACCTGTTAATCATTCCAATGATCGGAATTGATTACCGGTTTCAAGGCCAGCCTCCAGATAAGCAGTTCCGCTACTCGAACCAGATCGTCAGTCATTTGCGATTTGAAGCGATTCAGCTTCTCGACGAGCATTCAAAGGCTGGCCGCTCGACGTTGCCGCTACTCTCGCTATACGTGCATCGCGAGAACGGACGGGCCATTCGGCTCTACGAGAAGTCTGGGTTCGTCGCTGAGCCGTTGGCGGCCCGCGGAGAGCTCATGCTGATGATTCAACGGTTGCCTACGAGTGACACTTCCACCTAAGCCTACAATGCGCGGTATTGCAATGCATGTACAAATGTCTTGATTTGCAGGAGTTGGCAAATGGGATCGCGGCGCCCGCCGAGTAGAATAACTCAATTCCCGCATGGCAGCTTTCGAGCTTCCGTTTTTCTGCATCGAGCTAGCGCGATCGCCGCCCGCTTACGAACTTGGTGCGGCAAAATCGGCGGTGCCGCCAGGGCGGATTTTCTGGCGAAGATTTCATGGCGCAGCCGCTTTTGGCCGATTTGCCAATGGAAGGCATAAGGCGGTACACTAATCGTTCCGCCCCACGACCCATTCAGGAGTGCCAGCATGGCAGAACGCACCAAACACCAGCAAAAAATCATCAAGAACTACTACCAGAATTACGACGCCCTGGCCCTGCAACGCCTGCAAGAACAGGTGACCGAGCTTTACCTGGCCGAAGGCAAGGCCCGCGAGCGTATGTGGCAGCAGGTCGTCAAATCGCTGGAAAAACTCAAGGTGCCCGCCGCGCGCATCACGCATCTTGTGGAGGCCGACGATCCCGCGCTCGTGGCGAAATTGCTGGAAGAGTTGCTGGCCAAGACCTGACGCAAAAGCATGCCGCTTGTCGATTTGCACGACGTCTCACGCAGTTATGGGCATATCCGCGCGCTCAACGGCGTGACGCTTTCGCTGGAACCCGGCACCATCGGCCTGATCGGCAATAACGGGGCGGGCAAATCAACCCTGCTCAAGATCCTGCTCGGCCTGCTGCGGCCCGATTCCGGCGGCGGCACCATCCTCGACGTCCCCTTGGAGCGAACCGGCCGGCAGTTGCGCGGCCTGCTGGGCTACATGCCCGAAACGGCCGCCGCCGTGCCCATGCTGCGCGGCGTGGAATACGTCGCGCTGGCGGGCGATCTTTACGGCATGCCGCACCGCGACGCGCGCCGCCGCGCCCATGAAGTGCTCGGCTACGTCGGGCTGGGCGAATTGCGTTATCGGCGGCTGGAAGAATACTCGACCGGCAACCTGCAACGACTCAAGCTAGCGGCCGCCTTGGTTCACGACCCGCGGCTCTTGCTGCTCGACGAACCGACCAACGGGCTCGATCCGGCCGGGCGACAGGCCATGCTCAAGCTATTGGAAGACCTGATCGCCGAGACGCGAAAGAGCTTGATTCTCTGCACGCACTTGCTGGGCGATGTCGAGCGACTTTGCCGGCACATTGTCGTGCTCGACCGCGGCCGTGTCGTGCGCAGCGGCCCCATGGCCAGCCTGCGCGGCGACGTGCCGCACCGCTACGAACTGGGTTGGCACGGCGCCGCCGACGCTTTCTTGGCGTTGCTTGAGGCGGCCGGCATCCGCGTCACCGCGCGCGGCAATGGCCGCGTGAAGCTGGAAACTCCGTCCGCTTGGGTCGCCGGCGATTTTTTCCGCGTCGCCGCGCGCGCCGGGGTGGTCATCGACCATCTGAAATTGGACGAGGACGACCTGGAGCGGCTATTTCTGCGCATCACCAGCCAGGCGGATTAGCCGCTAAGCGGCGCGACGACGCGCAGCGGGTGCGCGATTACCGTAACGGCCTCGTTCACGAACGCGAGGGGAAAACGGACCCCGTGCCAATCGTTGCCGCGCGTGGTTATTTGTGCCGTTTTTTCAGTTTCTTGCCACCGCAATGGTGAACTTCCCACTGCAATGCGGTTTAATCGGCCGGCTGGATGACAAACCGCTCCGACGGCCAACCAAGATTCTTGGCGGCCTCGGCCGGATACCGCCAATCGTCGGCCGTGGGCGTCAAAAGTCGCACGCTCACGCCGCCATCGGCGGCCAGCGCCATGGCCTGCGGCAAATCCAGAAACCGTAAGACATTCAGCACGTCGGGGCCGGCGCCGTGGCTTGCCGGCGGGTGATCAAGCCCCAATGACAGCGGCGACGGTTCAAACAGCGACGCATAAACGGCCGGTACGCTCAAATCCGCGCCGGCCCACAAATCAACGCCGGCTTTCGTTGAACCAACCAACTCGCGAGCGGCCTGCACGCCGCGCCGCACGTCCCAAGCTTGCATGCCGGCCAGCGTTTGCCCCAACAGCATGAAGCGACGCCGAATTTGAACCTGTTTCTTCTCGTTGCCCGCCCAGGCCCGCGGTCCCACGCCACGCGGAAAGCAAAGCATCATCGCCGTGCCCGGCTCGATTTCACTTTTGGCCAGTTCCACATCGCCGGCCGACGAGCCGAGCTCGTCGGCCCGATCACCCAAGACCGATCGCAGGTGCGCCTGTGTCGCCTGACCGGTCGGGCTGTCCGTGCCGATGGAAAACGATATTTTCTTAATGTCTTTCGTGCCGGCAGATTGGCAAACGTAGAGTCGCAGACGCACGCCCGCTTGGCTGTCGAACTCATAAACACGGGCCGTCTTGCCGGCTTGTTCGGCCGCGGCGATTTCCTTGAGATTCAACGGCCCCGGCGAGTCGGGCCAGCCGCGAAAGCATTTCTCTCGCAGGGCCTTCTGCCAACTGTCGCGCAGCGCCGTCCAATCCTCTTGGTTCCGCGGTAAGGGCGGTTCAGCGGCGGCGACAAAGCTCTCTTGAATTCGCGTATTGATCTGATCGTTCGGCAAGCCGTCGCGGAAAACGCGCAATTCCTCAGGTGTGAAGTAGGTAATGCCGGTATCGGCGATCAGTGAGGTTTCGTCATTTTTCAGGTGACGGTTGAACCAGCGGAAAACGGCCACCTGCAACTCCTGGGTGTCTTTATGGCCGCCAGTGCTGATTTGCAGGCCGAGTTTGTTGTCGGCATCGTGCAACTGATAGAGATGGCGGACCTTGGCGTGCAAGCGCTCGACGCCATTAAGCGGAAAAATCGGATCGCTGTCGGTATTGACGATCAACAGCGGCCGCGGCGCCACCAACGCGGCGACCTGCGGATAATCCCAGCGATAAGTGTTGACCATGAACATGCAGTCGCAATGTCCTTCGACGCAGCCATCAACGACATGATTCTCCAGGTCGGTGATGCCGGCTGTCGGCGCGGCGGCCTTGATGCGTTCGTCGAGGGCGGCGATCCACCAAGAGTAAGCTCCTCCGCCCGAACGACCGGTGACGCCCAAGCGCTGGCCGTCGACTTCCGGCCGCGACTGCAAATAATCGAGTGCCCGCACGCAGTTCCAGGCCTCGACGCCGGCCGGCGTGTAGCCGCGCGAATTCCACCACCACATGCCTTCGCGGTAGGTGCCGTGATGCAGGCCCTCGATCTCGCCGAGTTGCAACGTGTCGATCGTCAGGCAGACGTAGCCATTGCGAGCGAACCAACCGCCGTGGTGTTGATAATGCGTTTTATTGCCAAAGCTCACGCCGTCTTTCTTCACCAGGGCATGGCCGCACACATAGAGCACCGCGGGCGCGGGCTTGTCGAGCCCCTTGGGCAGATAGAGATTGGCGGTCACGTACAGTCCCGGCCGCGACTGAAAATGCAGGTTTTCCACGGTAAACCATGCGGTCTCGTGTTTGCCGGTGCTGGTCGGTTTCAGGTCGGTGCGCCTGGGCAATGGATCGAGGCCAAGCATCTCGGCAAGTTGCCGCCGGTATTCGTCGCGGCGCGAGGTCCAATCTTCAAGCGTGGCGACATCCGTCAACGAACGCTCGGCGAGCGCCGCGGTTTCGGCCCGGAAGTAATCCGCCAGTTCGCGATCCGCGATGCCGCGAGCCGGCTCCGCGCCGTTGGCGATGGCGAGTGCGGTACAGCTAAAAATGAGGAAGATTGCCAATCGCATGCCGGTGCCTCAATTGTGATGGTTAAGGAAGGAATATCTGGTGTCTTGGTTCACCGGGACCTGGAATTTCGACTTGCGGGCGTTAGCTACACAAGGAACGCATCCTGCTAAGAATTTCGTGGCATCCTGCCACGAAGGTTTATCGCTTTAGCGCCAAAACCGGAAGGGAAAGGAGCGGGGCGAAGCATGCTTCGCCCCAGCTCCCAGCTCCGGTTTTCGGCTCCTGGAGCGGCGCTCGCGCTCGCACCTCTGCGTTGCCCTATCCTCCGTCCAGGTCGTCTATCATCGTAGCGCCATCGACGCCATCAGGCAACCGCCCGCCCGGATCGCCGCTCCTGCTGGCGACGCGCACGGGCCTCTTCCAGCTTGCGATCGCGTTCGTCATGGATCACTTGTGCCAGGTCATGCAGCTTGTCGGCAGGCGTGATGTAGCCTATCGCGCCGTGCAACCGCACCTGGTTGTACTCCGCGACGAAGGCGGCGATTCGCCGCCGCGCATCTGCCACGTCTTCGGGGCACGCGGGGCGTACGGGCACCTTATCGGTCAGGTGTTTGCGAACCGCATCGGCCTTTTGCTGAGGCGTAAACGAGCGGCGAGTTTTCATTTGGTTCATGGAAATGTCCTCCACAAGGGTCTATGCTAACCCCGACGGGCGAGAATTCCAGTTCCATGAGGTGCAATACAAGCGTCGTCGATACAGACGTCTCATTCGTAGCCGCATGTAGTATAATACAAGGCATGAATCGCCGCGACCTGCTCCGCACCGCCGTCGCCGCCTCGTGCGGCGCGGGACTGTATCCATTCTCCAATCGCGCCCCATCGCTCGGCGTTTCCAGGCGGGCGCCGGCCTTCAGCGTGATTCCGGTGGTGGGCGACGGCCACTGGATTTGGAAGGTTCCGCCCGAAGGCGAGACCGGATACCTTGAGCCGCGGCCCTATGATGTTTCCGTGGGCATCGAACTGGAAGGAACGGGCCCGGCCGGCGAGATCATGGCCACCACGGCCGCGCCGCCGGCGTTTGCCGAGCAGAAGATCGACGAGCAAACAATCGAAAAGGTCGGCTGCGCGGCGCAAATTCGCCGGCTCGGCGAGGGGGCCGGGCAGCTATTCTTGACGGCCGCCGAGATCAGTCAAGGGCAGGTGATTCGCGCGGTGGCCCGGTTTCGCATGACGCTCTTCAAGCAGTTCTTTAACTATCAGGCCGAGCAGTTTCCCGCTCGGCAACGCGTGCCGACTGAAATTCGCCAGAACTATTTGCAAGATAGTCCGGGCATTCAGGTGCGTTCGCGGCAAGTGCGGCTGTTGGCAAAAGAGTTGACGTCCGGCACGCCCAAGCATCCATTCGACCAAGCGCGTATCTTTGCCGAATGGGTGCCTCGACACATCAAGCCGCAGATGGGCGCTTACACGAGCGTGACCGCCGCGCTCGACGACCGCCGCGGCGATTGCGAGGAAATGTCGGCGGTGTTTGTCGCGCTGTGCCGCGTGGTGGGCATCCCGGCTCGGCTGGTTTGGATACACAACCACAACTGGGCCGAGTTCTACTTGATCGACCATTCGGGCCAAGGCCACTGGATACCCGCCCACACGGCTTGTTACCCGTGGTTTGGCTACAATGGCGCGCATGAATTGGTGTTGCAGAAGGGCGACCGCCTGATGGTGCCCGAACGGCGAAAACAAATGCGGCTGTTGGCCGACTGGATGCGTTTTTCGGGCAGCGCTCCGAAAGTGCGTTACACGGCGGAGTTGACGCCCTTGGCGCCCGAAACTGGCGGCGAGGCGGGGCCAGGCGCTCGCCGCAAGGATGAGCGCGGCGAGTGGAAGGTTGTGGGCACGCACCCGTTGGATGCCACGTTGCGGCGGTAGCCTCAGGACTTCCAAAGTTTCGCGGTCGTAAGTAAGCCGGAAACGCCGCCGTCGCGATAGCGCTCGGTTGACATGGATCGGCCGGGTAAAAGAGAATAAGGAACGCCGCCACCAAAGGCCCTTTTTCACCTTGTCGCCCGTGGCGTTGGAGAGGTATGTCCATTAAAGCCACCGTGTCATCGCCATCCGCTCGCTATCTGGCCGACCTTGTCAGCCGGCGCGAGTTGTTTCAACGAGGCGCCGCCGGATTCGCGGGGCTGGCCTTGGCGTCGCTCTTATGTGAAGACGAATCGCGGGGCGACGCAGCGGCCCCGGCCACGCACTTTCCCGCCAAGGCCAAGGCGGTGATTCAGCTCTTTCAGCATGGCGGCCCGAGCCATGTCGATCTGCTGGATCCGAAACCCGAACTGAACGCGCGCAACGGCCAGAAGATGCCCGACTATTTCACCGACCTGGTGAAAATATCGAGCCACGGCAGTCTGCTGGGAAGTCCCTACAAGTTTTCTCCCGCCGGCGAATGCGGCGTTTCATATTCGGAGCTGATTCCGCACACGGCCGCTTGTGCCGACGACATCGCCGTGGTGCGATCGATGTTCACCGAACATAACAATCACGAGCAGGCGCTGTGGCACATGCACACCGGCCGCATCGTCTCGGGCCGGCCGACGCTGGGCGCGTGGGTGAATTACGCCCTCGGCTCGGAAAACAAAAACCTGCCGGCATACGTCGTGTTGCGCAACGATTCGGCTTTGCCGGTCGATGGCACGCGCAACTGGTCGAGCGGATTTTTGCCGCCGCGTTATCAAGGCGTGCATTTCCGTCACACGGGCACGCCGGTGCTCTATCTGCAGCCTGCCACGCCCGTCGCCGCCGACATCGAACGCAAACGGCTCGACGCCCTGCGCGCGTTAAACGCCGAACACCAAGCGCGGCATGAGCGGTTGGCCCCGCAACTGGAGGCGGCGATCGCCAGCTACGAGATGGCCGCCCGCATGCAGGTGGCGGCGGCCGACGCTTTGGATTTGACCACCGAGACCGCCGAGACGCTGTCGCTTTATGGCGTCGGCCAGGCGCCCACCGACAGCTACGCGCGGCGTTGTCTGATGGCGCGTCGGTTGGTGGAACGGGGCGTGCGGTTTGTGCAAATCTTCGTCGAGGGGCAGATTTGGGACACGCACACCAAGAACGCCGAGGGAACAAAAAACTGCTGCGCGCAAACCGACCGGCCCGTCGGGGCTTTGCTGAAGGATCTAAAACGCCGCGGCCTGCTCGACTCGGTGCTGGTGGTTTGGGGAGGCGAATTTGGTCGCACTCCGGTCAGCCAAGGAGGTGACGGCCGCGACCATCACAAGCAAGGTTTCAGCCTCTGGTTGGCGGGCGGCGGCATTCGCGGCGGCCAGGCCTACGGCGCCACCGACGAACTGGGCTACAACGCGGTGGAAAACCGCACCATGGTGGCCGAACTGCACGCCACCGTGCTGCACCTGCTGGGCCTCGACCATCGCCGCGTAACCTACCGGCTTCAAGGCCGCGATGAACGCCTGACCGACGTTCACGACGCCCCCGTTATCAAGCCGTTATTGGCGTAACGACCGCGAGAATGCCGACCTCGGCAATTCAAACGCAAGCAGCCGCGGCTGTCTTGGAGTGCGGCGATTCATCGCCGCTTTCATCCGTCGCGGAGCGACCTTCTCTCCGATCGCAAGGATCGCTGGCGCGTTCAGGCGGCCACCGATGTCAGCCGCTTACGTCTGAATGGCTACAGCCAGCCCTGTTCGGGCGGTTGCTCGCTCGACGTTCCCCGGCCGGAAATGGCGCGGATGTCGTCGCGGGCGCGGAAAAAAGCCGCCACCACGTCCGGATCCCATTGCTGGGCCGCGCCGGAGCGAATGATCGCGTCGATGCGTTCGTCGGGCATGCCCGGACGATAAGGACGATCGCTGGCCATGGCGTCGTAAGCGTCGGCGACGGCGACGATGCGCGCCAAATAAGGAATCTCTTCGCCGACCAGGCCGTGCGGATAGCCCGAACCGTCCCACGACTCGTGATGGTGCAACACAATCGGCAGCATGTGAGAGACGCTGCGCAGGTCGGCTAAAATACGATAGCCGACAACCACGTGTGTCTTGATGTGCTCGAATTCGGCCGCGGTCAACTTGCCCGGCTTGCGCAGCACCTCTTCGTTGATGCCAATCTTGCCGATATCGTGCAGCAAACCAGAAAAATAAATCGTCTTTAGCGTTTCATTGTCGCACTGCAGTTCTTGAGCCAGCCGCGCCGCCACACGGGCGACACGGTCGCTGTGGCCGCGCGTGTAAGGGTCTTTGGCGTCGATCGCCGAGCTGAGGGCTTTGACCACGCCCACCAGCAGGTCGGCCTGCTGGCGATAAAGATCGATATTGCCGCTGTGAATGCCCAGCATGGCGCCCACCGAGTTGAGCAGGCTGGCTTCGGTCGTGCCGAATTCCGCGTTGTTGAGATGGTTGATCACCGCCAGCCAGCCAAACAGCCGCTCGCCCTCGGCCACCGGCACGATCACCAGTTGCCGCAGATCGGGAAAGAAGCGGCCGAAGGTTTCTTTCGGCACATGATTGACCACGACCGGCCGGCTCTGGGCATGGATGCCCAGTTCTTCGACCAGCCGACTGAACCGCTCCGCCGTCAGGCGGCAATCGCCAAAGGTCAACAGCACGGCCTCGGTGCGGGCCTCATTGGCCGGTGTGTCGGCGGCCTGAGTCTTGAGCAACTGCAGGGCGAACGCCTCGGCCGGCACCACTTCCGACAACCACTCCAGCGTCTGGCGTCCCAAGTCTTCGTCATTGCTTGACAGCTTGAAATTGTGCGTCAGGCGGTAGAGCAGGTTGATTTCTTCAAACGTCGTACCCAGATTGGCCGACAGTGTCTCCACTTCATTTTCCAGCACTTCAACCCGCACCGCGGCGCCAAGCTTTTCGCCCGCCAACTGCGCCAGGCGTTCGGCCGCTTCCGGCGCGATGGGCCTTTGCCGCTGGATCCAGGCGGAGGCCGCCTCGTCATCCAATCCCAGCAGCTCCGCCACTCGGGCCACATCGCGCAGGTCGCTGACGGCGCGGGAAAGAAACGCGCCGACCGCCACCAGACGCCGTTCACACCGCACGAGCGGAACGGCCAACAAAAACCAAGGATCGTGCTCGTCGACGATTTCCGCGCGGCCGCGCTCGGCGAC
>DASVGM010000783.1:0-11258 GCA_036379555.1 Pirellulales bacterium
GGCTGAAGCTGGCCGTCTTGCGTACCGTCGGAATAAGGCTGCTCGGGAGTGTAGCCGGGCAGACAGTTATTCTGTACACATGTCCATGAATAATTCGCTTGCGACCACCGGAAATTGCACGTTCCCGGCGGACTGGCTGAACTAGACGAGCTCATCGACGACGAGCTTGAGGACGAGATCGAAGAAGACGACGAGCTTGATGAGGGTGAGCTGGAAGAGGGTGAGCTCGAAGACGAGTTCTGGGAAGAAGAGGAGCTTGAAGCTGAGCTCCATGAACTACTTGAGCCGCTTGACATAAGGGACGATCCTCCAAGTTAGTGGCAACCGGTTAGAGTGACGTGCCATCGCGGCGAACAGCTCATTCTTGTGTGCCAAGTTTCTTGCGCGCGTCGGCCAAGACTATGGTGACGATCGGCGCGGCCCCCCCTTGTTGGTTAATAATTCCCTCAACTTTTTGCAGGGCCGCGAGCCGCGCGCGCGGGGTCTTGCCGGGAACGGATTTCAGGAACTCGTCGAGACGATCGGTGAGGATGGCCCGGATCGCGTCGTCGTTGGTCCGAAGCGCGAGTGACTTGGAAGCGATCGCGAAGAAGCCGCCTACGGCCTTGGCGCGCCATTCGAGACGGTCTTGTGAGCGCTGGGCGTCGGTTCCAACGTGATAAGTGTCGCGTTCATCCGGCGTTAAAACCCGGCTGGCGCGGCTCTCGGCCACGGTCGCGGCGGCTACGGGCCAAGCGCGCGCTCCGGCATCGCTGTACGACGTGACGAACCACTCACCGCTGGCCGCCAGGGCCACCTCGGAAAACGCCGTGCGTCCGCTGTTGAGAAGGGCCAGGCGCTCGCCGCGTTGAGCATCCCAGATTACCACGTGATCCTTCCCGCGATTCAAGGTCAACAAAAGCCGGTCGTCGCCGCTGAACTTTCCCATCGCGACCGCATCTTCGTGTTCACCAAGCAATTGCAGCATACGGCCGTCGACGCCGTCCCAGAGACGCGAGCGACCATCGTTGGAACTCACCATGACTCTCTCGCCGGTATGCCCGGCCAAGACGGCCGCGGAGGTCGCTTCAAGTCCTTCTAGTTCGGCCAACCGATTTCCGCTTTTGGTGCTCCAGGTACGGGCCACCGTCTGCCAGCCATACGTCACGCAAATGCGGCCATCGCGGCTGATGGCAACCCCATCGCTCTTTCCAGCACCTTCCAACCTGGAGACGAGGCGGCCGGTGGCGGTGTCCCAAAGCTGAGGCGGAGAGCTGACCGTAGCCAAAATGGCCCCGTCCGCGCTGAATTGGCTGCCACTCAACGAGTTCGACGCCGTCTCAAGTAGAATATGCCGCTCGCCCCGCTCGACGTCCCAGACTTCCGCGCTGCGTCCCGCCAAGTTAAAGGCCGACACGAATCGACCGTCAGGACTTGATTGCAGGTACTCCCAGTCGGGCAGCGCCAGCCGGCGTACCAGACTTCCGTCCAAAACCGACCAGACGAAAACGGTTCGCTCCCTATCACTTCGACCGACCAGTCGGTCATCGTCGCGGAAGACCACGAAATTGATGCCGTGGTCGTTCAGCGAGTGCCGATGCGTCCCGTCTTCCGCCGACCAAACGCGTATGTCGCCAGACTCCGACAGTCCGGCGATCGCTCGACCGCCGGGGCTGAACACCGCTTGCACGATCCGCGCTTCGTGGAGCAAACTCGCGATCGGCTCCGTGCCAGGAAAACGATATAGCCCAATGGCATTGCCGCCTCTGGGCGTCACCAACAGGCGACTTTCGTCGTCGCTGATGGCGATCGTCGCCTCCTTTGAACCGGCGGCCGAGGGCGGGCATTCGCCAATTGGCATCGCGCTCCATTTTCGCACGGTCTGATCGCCTGAGGCGCTCAATAGCTGACCATCAGCGGTAAAAGCCAGGTCGCCGATTCTTCCAGTGTGCCCGCGAAGTTCGCCCGAAAGCTCTCCGGTAATGCTGTTCAACAGCCAAATCTCTCCGGCCTCGTTTCCAGCGGCGAGCATGGTTTCGTCGGGCCCAAACGTCAGCGCTCCCACGGCGGCCGCGGAGGTCTGGCGGCGATGCGACAACCGCGCTTCCGGCAAATTCCAGATCGAAACGGAACCATCGGCGCCACCAGCGGCGGCCAGGCGGCCCGATGAGCTTAACGCCAGCGAGCGCACGACCGCGGAATGTTCGAGCGATTGTTGCAACTCGCCTGTCGCGGCATCGAAAACGCGAATGCGCGTCTCCGTTGATGCAACAGGCACGGGCGTACCGACATTTGTTGTCGCCGGAGTGCTCAGCCAAGCCGCGGTGACAACCTGCTTTCCGTCGGGCGTAAACAGCGCCCTGGTGACGCCGCCGTGGTGGCCCTCACAGGAGCAGCTCTCACCGCTGGCGATGTTCCAGACGCGGGCCGTGCCGTCAGTTGACGCGGTTGCGAGCAATGTGTCGTCGGGGCTGAATTCGACCCAAAAGACGGTTTGCTTATGTCCGGCGAGCAGCTTGCTTTCGTCGCCGGTTTCCGTATTCCAAAGGCGCACGCTCCCATCCGCGGAGGCGGTGGCCAAAGTTCGGCTGTCGGACGAAAATGCCGCGTGCATGACCAGCTCAGTATGGCCGCGCAGGTGATGTAGCCGCTGGCCCGTTTCGGCATTCCAGAGCGCGGCGGTGTTATCGAACGACGCGGTGGCCACGAGCCGGCCGTCAGGGCTGAACGCGGCCTGGTAGACAGCGCCGCTATGACCGAGCAGCCAGGCGAGCGGCTCGCCGCTCGCGACATCCCATATAGCGGCGGTTTTGTCGTCGGAGGCCGTCAGCATCTTTTTGCTATCGCGGCTGAGTTGCACCGTTCTGATCGCCCGCCGGTGGCCGTACATTGTGCGTAGTTCATGGTGTGAGCCGAGCGCGGCCAACAGCGCGCTGTTGCTTTCGTACCCCGGAAACCGTCGATGCGCCTCAATGCCCAGCAGCAACGCCAAACCGGGATTCTGGCCCACAATGTCCGTCGCCTGGTGCGCCAAATAAAGCCCCTCGGCGCGGCGCCGTTCGCTTTCGGCGGTTTTCAAGGCGACGGTCTTTTGTTTGAGGGCCGTTTCCTTCAGGTTCGACTCCTCGACGATCTTGCTGTTGGCGGCGAGAATGTCGTCGTTGGCCCGGCTCAACCGCGCGTTGGCCCACGATTGCACGCCAACGACGCCCAGCAACCCGGTCAACGACGCCAGCAGCACCAGCGTGCCGGCGACGGCCAGCCCGCGGTTGCGCTTGACCCATTTTTTCAATTCGGCCCAGGCGCCCGTCTGATAGGCGCGCACCACGCGGTTTTCCAGGTAAGCCCGCAGGTCGTCGGCCATTTCGCGCATGCTCTGATAGCGCTGGGCTTGGCCGCGGGCCATCGCCTTTTCGCAAATCGCCGCCAGTTCCGACGGCACGCGCGGGTTGATCTCCGTAATGCTCCGCGGCGGCCCGATCAAGACCGCGTCAATCACTTCGTCAAAGGTCGGCGAACGGCTCGACTCGGCGTAGGGTCGCTGGCCACAGAGCAGTTCATAAAGAATGGCGCCGACGGAGTAAATGTCAGACCGTTCATCGAGCTTGTCGATGCGACCGGCGGCCTGTTCCGGCGGCATGTAAAAAGCGGTGCCCAAGACGCAGCCCATTTCCGTCTCTTCCGCCGACCCGCCGGAACCGCGGCCCGAGGGGGGATCGCCCGGTTGCGAGAGCCGCACGGTTTCGTCCGCGGCGGCCGGCGTCTTGACCGCCGCTTTGTCGGCCGGCAAACGCAGCTTGGCCAGCCCCCAATCCATCACATAGGTTTCGCCGAAGGCGCCGACCATGATGTTTTCGGGCTTGAGATCGCGATGAATCACGTTGCGCGAATGCGCGAAGGCGACCGTTTCACAGACTTTGACGATCAGGTCGATCACCCGCGTTTGCGGCCAGGTCCGACGGTCGTGGCGCGCCTGCCCCATGATCGAGGCCAGGTTTTTGCCCTTGACCAATCGCATGGTGAAGAACACGTGCCCCTCGGCGTCGATACCCAAATCATGGATCGGTACAACACCGGGGTGGTCCAAACGCGCCGTGATTTCCGCTTCGCGCATGAACCGCGCTAGAACGTGCGCGTCGGCCGCCGGCGTGCCACCGCCCGGCGCGTCTTTTTGGCGAATGGCTTTCATCGCCAGCGTGCGATGCAGCAACCTGTCCCACACGCTATAGATGACGCCCATGCCGCCGCGAGCCAGGTGTTGTCGTTCGGCATAACGGCCGGCGACAGTAGGCATTAGTGGCGCAGCCGCGGCGTTGCACTCGAGCAACGCCGGCGCCGACGACGGCAGCACGACCGTCTCTTGACAGCCATGCAGCTTGCGCAATTCGCCGGCCATCGCCGGATAGCGGGCACACAGAGCGGCGAAGTCGGTGTTTTCGCCGCGCTTCAGGCGATCGCGAAACGCCGCGTAAATCCGCTCGGGTAAAAGATCATCATCTTCGTTGTCGCCGGTCGACATGCTCTCAAGGCCCCGATGCCCATTGAATCTCCAGCGGCTTGATGCGGCCGCGCTAGTCAGCAGAACATTTCACTCATAGAAGAACTATAACAATTCTATAAGCCATAGGCGAGACCTGACGCGAATTCACAACCGCGGGCGGTTGTGCCACATCCTCCGGCGAGCAACTCACTATCACCCTGCACGCGGTCTGGACTGAGACAATCGGTGCCACCGGAGGATGTGCTTCCTAGCCCGTCAACAAACAACTGGACGGGCTAGGAAGCCTATCCTCCTTTTCCCAACATCACGCAAGGTAATTTAGCGCCGGCCATCCCTGGAAAGCCGGCCCGGCGCAATGTATACTAACGAGCTTCCCACCAAAGACCGACCAACAAAACCCCGCCTTTTTGGCGTTGCCACCTGTGATTATCGTCCTGAAGCCCGAAGTCAGCGAGAAACAGATTCAGCATGTGATCGAGCGCGTCGAGTCGCTCGGGCTGCGAGCGCACCTCAGCCGCGGCACCTATCGCACCATCATTGGCGTCATCGGCGATGAGTCGAAATTGCAAAGCTCGCCGCTGGAAGCCATACCGGGCGTGGCCAGCGTTGTGCCGATCTTGCCTCCCTATAAATTGGCCAGCAGCGAGGCCCATCCGGAGCCAAGCATCGTCGAAGTGGCCGGTGTGAAAATCGGCGGCGGCCACCTGGCCATGATCGCCGGCCCCTGCGCCGTGGAAAGCCCCGCGCGGATGGACGCGATCGCCAAGGCCGTCAAGGCGGCCGGAGCGAACCTGCTGCGCGGCGGCGCTTTCAAGCCGCGCACCAGTCCGTATGCCTATCAGGGCATGGGCGAAGACGGCCTGAAAATTCTGCGTGAAACCGGCGATCGATATGGATTGCCCATCGTGACCGAGGTGATGGATCCGCGCCGTGTCGAACTGGTCGATCGCTATGCCGACATGTTCCAGATCGGCGCCCGCAACATGCAGAACTTCACGTTGCTCACGGAAGTCGGTCAAACTCGCAAGCCCGTGCTTCTCAAGCGCGGCATGAGCGCCACCGTGAAAGACTTGCTGATGAGCGCCGAATACATCCTGTCGGAGGGCAATTCCAGCGTGGTGCTCTGTGAACGCGGCGTGAAGGGGTTCGACCCCATCGCGCGCAATTTGTTTGACGTGGCGGCGGTGCCGGCGACCAAGATTCTATCGCACCTGCCCATCATCATCGACCCGAGCCATGCCACCGGCCGGCCAGATTTGATCGGGCCGTGCGCCTTGGCCGGCGTGGCGGCCGGCGCCGACGGCGTTCATATTGAGGTTCACAATTGCCCGGAAGAAGCGCTTTCCGATGGCCCGCAGGCCCTTTTGCCCGACCAATACGCCGCGCTCGCCGCGCAAATCCGCCAGCTCGCGGCAATTTTTGGCAAACACATTTCCGCAGTCGAAAGCAAAGCATCGGCGCGTGAGGCTGCCCTGGTTGGCGCCGGTTGACGACAAGCCCTCTTCACCACTTCATGACCACATTCAGCATGAGACGTCCCTTTATCGCCGGCAACTGGAAGATGAACCTCAACCGCCAACACGCGGTGGCCTTGGCCAAGGCGGTCGCCGCCGGAGCCGGCGGACTGGGCCACGTCGAGTTGGGCCACGTCGATCTGGCGGTGTGTCCGCCCGCCGTGTATCTCGACGCGGTCGGCCAGGCGCTTAGCGGCAGCCGTGTCGCTCTGGGAGGGCAAAACATGTACCATGAGGCGTCGGGCGCCTTCACCGGCGAAATCAGCGCCGCGATGCTTTTGGACGTGGGTTGCCGCTACGTCATTCTGGGGCACAGTGAGCGGCGACACATCCTGGGCGAGACCGACGAACAGATCAACCGTAAGGTTCTGGCGGCGCTGGCGGCCGGGCTAACGCCGATCGTCTGCGTGGGCGAATTGCTCAGCGAACGCGAAGCCGGGCAAACCGCCGCCGTGATCCGCCGCCAGTTTGGGGGTTCCTTGGCCGGTTTGACCGCCGACCAGATGCGGAGTCTGGTGATCGCTTATGAGCCGGTGTGGGCCATTGGCACCGGCAAAGTCGCCTCGCCCGAACAGGCCCAGGAGGTGCATCTCGATCTTCGCAATTTGATCGTCGAACGGTACAATACCGCACTGGCCCAGGAAGTGCGCCTTCAATACGGCGGCAGTGTCAAACCGTCGAACGCGGCGGAATTGCTCTCGCAGCCGGATATTGACGGGGCTTTGGTCGGCGGCGCCAGCCTGAAGGCCGAAGATTTCCTGGGTATCGCGGCGGGCGCCTAAGCTAAGAGCCCATCCCGAAACCCATGTCGAATATCACGAGTACGGTCGTGGGGCGGCCCGCCGGGCCGTCTTTTGTATCAGACGGGCCGGCGGCCCGCCCCACAATTCGGATTTGGGATAGGCTCTGAAAACGAAGGTTAAACGAGAAAAAGTATGATTATTGTACTGATTAAGATGTTGATGTTCGTCACGTCGTTGTTTTTGATCGTCTTGATCTTGCTGCAGCGCGGCCGCGGCGGCGGTTTGGCCGGAGCGCTCGGCGGCGCGGGCGGGCAGAGCGCTTTTGGCAGCAAAGCCGGCGATGTTTTCACACGCATCACCTCCGGCGCCGCCATCGTTTGGATCGTGCTCTGCCTGGGAGCCTTGAAGTATCTGGGCGGCAACGCCAACGATCAATTCGATTCGTCCCTGGGCGGCGCGGCGACGCCAGCCCAAGAATCGGTGCAACAGCAACCGCAAAAGGCGAAACCCTCGCCTTCGGGGCCGAAGAAGTAGGGGACAAGGGGGCGTGGCCAGTCACACACGGGATGGAGCGAAGATTTGTTGCTTAGTATGACCGGCTTCGGCGAGGGGCATCGTCACGCCGCGGGCGTGGCCGTGGTCGTCGAAGTGCGGACCATCAATAATCGTTATTTCAAGCTGACGCTTAAATGCGGCGAGGGTTATAGCCTGCTGGAGCCTGAAATTGAGAGCGTGGTGCGACAGCAAATCCGCCGCGGCACCGTGCAGGTCTCGCTGCGCGTCGACCGCGTCCGCGGCAGTGAAGATTATCAGATCAATCAGCCGGTGCTCGCGAACTACCTGGGCCAGCTTCGTCAGTTGAGCGAGCAATTACAGCTTGCGGAATCGGTGCCGCTGGCCCACTTGTTGGTGTTGCCGGGCGTGGTCATCGAAAACCCGACAAGCCCCGCCGAGGCCGAGGAAGAATGGCCGCTGGTCCGCGAAGCGCTGGTGGCCGCGATGGACAACCTGGCCCAAATGCGCGCCGAAGAAGGCAAGGCCATGACCGCCGATCTGAGGGCGAATTGCCAAGTGATTGGCACGGAACTGCGCGAGATTGAGCGTCGGGCGCCGCTGGTGGTTGAATCGTACCGCGGGCGGTTGGCCGAACGCTTGCAAGCGACCCTGGCCGATTTCGCCGTGACGCTCGACCCGGCCGACCTGATCAGGGAAGTGGGCCTGTTTGCCGAACGCAGCGATATTTCCGAAGAAACCGTCCGGTTGCGCAGCCATTTGGAGCAGTTTGACACGATCATGGACCTGCCCGAAAGCTCCGGCCGCAAGCTAGAATTTCTGACGCAAGAAATGTTTCGCGAGACGAACACGATTGGCTCCAAGGCCAACGACGTGCAGATTGCGCGGCATGTGATTGAGATCAAGGCCGCCATCGAACGTATTCGCGAAATGATCCAAAACATTGAGTAACTTCGCTGGCAGGGCCATGATGATTGCCGCCGAGGATTGTATGACGGGCAAATTGCTCGTGATTTCAGGGCCGTCAGGCGCCGGTAAAACCACGCTGTTGAAGCGTTTGTATGCCACTTCGCCCGTGCCGCTGGCAACCAGCGTTTCGGCCACGACGCGCGCGCCGCGCCCCGGCGAGGTGGACGGCGCCGACTACCACTTTCTGACGAAAGACGAATTTGAGCGCCGTCGCCGCCACGGCGACTTTCTGGAGTGCTTTGAAGTTTACCAGCGGGGCGATTGGTATGGCACGCTGAAAAGCGAAGTGGCCCCTCGCTTAGCGAACGGAAAATGGGTAGTCTTAGAGATTGACGTGCAAGGCACGTTGGCGGTTTTGCAGCATTACCCCCAGGCGGTGACGATTTTCGTCCGGCCCAGTTCGCTGGACGAATTGGAGCGGCGACTGCGCGCACGCGGCACGGAGAGCGAGGCGGCCCTCGGCCGCAGGCTCGAAGTGGCCCGGCGCGAATTGCAATCGGTCGATCGTTATCGTTTTCAGGTCATCAACGACGAAGTCGAGGCCGCTCTGAACCGCTTGCGTGAAATTTTGTCTATTTTGGAGAACGAACGAGATGATTGACGAGCTTCGCGAAGAAGCGATTGTGAACAAGGTTGGCGGGCGATTCAAGCTTTCGACGCTGATTCAAAAGCGTCTGGTGGCGCTCAACGCCGGCAGTCGGCCGCTCGTGGACGCCAAGACCCAGGACAAGCTGGAGATTGTCATCCAAGAGATATTGCAGGACAAGATTTATCTCGACACCTCGGCCAATCTTCATACCGTCGAGCAATCGGAAGAGGCCGGCGGCCCGCCGGAGTTGGATCTAACGGATTTGTCGTAGCGTATGCGCGGCCACGAGATCATCATCGGCGTCACGGGCGGAATCGCCGCGTACAAATCGGCCGCGCTGGTGAGCCAACTCGTTCAGGCCGGGGCAGGCGTGTCGGTGGTGATGACGGAATCGGCGCGGCAATTCATTGGCCCGGCGACGTTCGAGGCGCTTTCCGCCCGGCCGGTGCCCCTTGGTGTGTTCAACGATGCCAAGTACCCGCTGGGGGCGCACATCCAGTTGGCGGAGCAGGCCAAGCTGTTGTGCGTCGCGCCGGCGACGGCCAATTTTTTGGCCAAGGCGGCGTGTGGATTGGCGGACGATCTGTTGACGACGCTGCTGCTTTCCTTCAGCGGGCCGATCATGATCGCTCCGGCGATGAACTGCGAAATGTGGTCAAAGCCGGCCGTGCAACGCAACGTCGATCAATTGCGCCGCGACGGCGCGATCATCATCGATCCCGAAGAGGGTTGGCTGAGCTGCCGCAAACAGGGAGCGGGCCGCATGGCCGCTCCCGAGCGCATTCGACAAGCGATTGTCGAGCAATTAAAGAGTTTGTAGCGAGCGCCCTCCGCGGCGTGCCGGGCGCCTCACTCCGCTCCGAACCGCAAGAGCGCGTATTTCGTCTTGCCCGAACGCAGCACCATGACCGTCTCGGTGGCGAGATCCGCCTCGCCAAGTTGCCGGTCGATGCTGTCGATGCGTCGATTGTTCACATAGGCGCCGCCTTGTTCGATCGTGCGTCGGGCTTCGCCTTTGCTCTTGGCCAGTCCGGCTGAGACCAGCGCGTCGACGATCGTCAAGCCCGCGGCCAAACTGGCGCGCGGAAGCTGCCGGCTCGGCACATCGGGAAAGATTTCACCGAGATCCAGATCGCTGAGCGCGCTGATTTCGGCCCCAAAAAAAATCTCCGTCGCCCGTTGGGCCTTAACGAGTCCCGCCGCGCCATGCACCAGCCGCGTGATCTCTTCGGCCAACCGCCGCTGACTCTCACGCCGCTCGGGATGCTCGTCGCGGGCGGCATCGAGAGCCTCGATTTCCTCACGGCCCAGGTCGGTAAAATAACGCAGACACTTGCCCGCGTCGGCGTCGTCGATATTGACCCAGTACTGAAAGAACTGATAGGGGCTGGTCCGCTCCGGCGCGAGCCACAAAGCGCCCGACTCGGTCTTGCCCATCTTCGAGCCGTCGCTCGTGGTCAACAGCGGCGTGGTCATGCCATAAAGCTGCGTCCCACGCAGCCGCCGAGCCAGGTCGATGCCGGCCGTGATGTTGCCCCACTGGTCGCTGCCGCCCACTTGCAACTCGCAACCATGATGGTCGTGCAAGTGGACGAAATCATAAGCCTGCAAAAGCATGTAGCTGAACTCGGTGTAGCTCAAACCGGCGTCGCTGCGATCCAGCCTCGCGCGAACCGAGTCTTTGCCAAGCATGACGTTGACCGGAAAATTCTTGCCGATGTCGCGTAAAAACTCCAGGAAGCTGAAGCGGCTGATCCAATCATAATTGTTCACCAGCAAGGCCGAGCATGGGCCGCGATCAAAGTCGAGAAACGAAGCCATTTGCGTTTCGATCGTCGAGATGTTCGCCCGCAGCTCATCCAGCGAGAGGAGCTTGCGTTCGTCGCTTTTTCCGCTGGGGTCGCCGATCATGCCGGTGGCGCCGCCGACGACCGCGATGGCCCGATGCCCGGCCTTTTGAAAGCGGCGCAAGATCATCAGCGCCACCAGGTGGCCGACGTGCAGACTGTTGGCCGTGGGATCGAAGCCGGCGTACAGCGCGCGAGGTTTTTCATTCAGCCAGGCCGGCAGCTTTTCATCGTCGGTGGTTTGATGGATCAAACCGCGCCAGCGTAGTTCGTCAAAAATATCGGTCATGCGATCAGTGTCCACGCTAAGTTTTCAGGTGCCGCATGGCGGCCGCAGTGTAGGATGGGCTTCCTAGCAGCCCGTCACCAAGCGAACGTCACGGGCCAGGAGGCCCATGCTGGCCTGCGCAAAACTGGTTGTTACGGCCCGACTTGCTTGATACTCAATTCATTCCGCCACGATCGGGGCTTGCCCCCGTCGAGCGCTGATTGACTGGCTAGATGTACGGTGCCGAACGCGCCCGTTTTCGCGTTGCATCCGCTGCCTTCGGCAGCGGATGCAACGCGAAAACGGAAAGCATCTGGCGGGGCGTTCGTTCTAGC
>DASVGM010000784.1:0-11010 GCA_036379555.1 Pirellulales bacterium
AGACGGCTCGGCGAGCCGCCCCACGATACGCCGCCACGGCGAAATCCGAGTTTTCGGATAGCCTCTTAGGGTTCGACGCGACTGGAGGATGGGCCTCCTGGCCGGTCATGGACGATTGGTGACGGGCTAGGAAGCCCATCCTACACGGGCGACCGCCTCGCGGCGCCCGAAAATCTAGTGTGGACAATGTATCACTTTTTGCCGGCGGCGGGCTTGACGCTGACTTTGTCGAAGGAGATTTCACCGGTGGCGCCAAGCATGCCCAAGTAAAGCACCGCCATGCAGGCGTCGCGCGGAACCTTGATGCGGCCGTGCTTGCGCGTCCAATCAAAGGTGCCCGACCAGGGGCCGATGCTGTCTTCGTTCAGATCGCCCCGCTTGTCGCTGTAAAACTTAATGACCAACTGCGGGCGACGCATGGGGTCGTTCAACGGCGGACGAATGTCGCGGCCGCGAACCCAAAGCTCGACGTCCAAGGCATGCACCTGGTGGCCATCGACGCCGAACGATTGCAGAATCTGCGCGAATTTGCCCGGCTCGCGATTGCTGAACGTGATCACCTGCTCGCCGTCGGGCGCCTTGGCGTCTCGCTGAATCTGACACCGCCGCGCGTAATACCAGCCGTCGGGCACGCCCTCAATCACCGTCGATTTCTCAAAGCCGCCGTTGACCAACGCCGGGTGGGCCGCGTCGTAGTCCACCTCGCGCAGGTTTTCGGCGGTGCCGGTCATCGGCACGAACATGGTCGTTTCCACCGCTTCTTTCTCCAACTTGTCGCCCCGCTTTTTGTAGAGATACAAAACCTGCTGATAACGCTGGCCGACGGGCACCATCATGCGGCCGCCATCGGCCAACTGGTCGATGAGCGGCTGCGGAATTTTTTCGGGCGAACAAGTGACGATGATCTTGTCGAACGGCGCGGCCTCGGCCCAGCCTTTATAGCCGTCGCCGATGCGGGTATGAATGTTTTTGTATCCCAGCCGCTTCAACAGCGCCGCCGCCCGAATGCCCAGCGGCTCTTGAATTTCGATGGTATAGACATCTTTCACCAGCCCGCTCAGCACGGCGGCCTGATAGCCGCTGCCGGTGCCGATTTCCAGCACCGTGTCGGTGGCCTGCGGATCGAGATGTTCCGTCATGGAAGCGACGATGAACGGCGGTGAAATCGTTTGCTGTTCGCCAATGGGCAGGGCTTCGTCCCAATATGCTTTGGCGCGCAGCTCGCGCGGCACGAATTCATGCCGCGGCACCTGCCCCATGACTTTGATCACCCGCGGGTTGGTGATGTCCTGCCCGATGATGGCGAATTCGACCATTTGCTCGCGCAGCGTCGCATAGCGATCGGGCGGCTCGGCGTGCGCCGGCGCGGGGAGGCGGCAGAGCAGGAGCAGAGCGGTTAGGAGGGGGGCGACAAATGAAGTGCAGGACAAGGAGACAAGGGGACAAGGTGACAAGGAGAACGCTGACGCTGATGTCAGCTTCCGCTTGCGCCGTTTTGCGTTTTGCGTTTTGCGTTTTGCGTTTTGCATTTGTCTAGCTCCGGCTACATTCTGCCGCCCCTCTTCGAGTTTCAACCTCTGTTCCCTATAGACGCCTTCAAGCCGAGCCCACCTGATCGAGAAAGCCGGCCAACCGGCGGCAGCGCACCGGATGCTGCAATTTCCGCACGGCTTTGGCTTCAATCTGCCGCACGCGTTCGCGTGTTACCGAGAAGATTTTGCCGACCTCCTCCAATGTATAAGAATAGCCGTCGGCCAGACCATAACGCAATCGGATGATTTCACGCTCGCGATAATTCAGCTCGCCCAGCGCGTCGTCCAGCCGCTCTTTGAGCATGTGCTGCGTCATCTCTTGCAGCGGGTCCTCATTGCGATGATCTTCCACAAACTCGCCAAAGAAGCTGTCGTCGTGGTCGCCCACCGGCTGGTCGAGCGAAAGAGGGTGGCGCGTCATCTTCAGCACGCAACGCGCTTCTTCCACCGTCAGGCCGGTCTCTTCGGCGGTTTCTTCGACCGTCGGCTCGCGGCCTAGGCGTTGCAGATAGTCACGGGCGACTTCACGCACGCGGCCCATTGTTTCGATCATGTGAACCGGCAAGCGAATGGTGCGGCTCTGATCGGCGATGGCGCGGGTGATCGCTTGGCGAATCCACCAGGTGGCGTAGGTCGAAAACTTGAAGCCGCGGCCGTGTTCAAATTTATCGACGGCGCGCATCAGGCCGGTGTTTCCTTCTTGAATCAGGTCCAAGAAGCTCAGCCCGCGATTGCGATAGCGTTTGGCGATGGAAACGACCAGCCGCAGGTTGCCGGCGGAGAGCACGCGTTTGGCCGCATCGTATTCTTTCAGGCAAGCGGCGGTATTGGCGGTGCGTTGCCGTAAGGTGGAAGGGCTTTCCAGCGTGATGCGCATCAGGTAGCGCAAATCGTTGCGTAGCGAGGCGAGTTGGTTCTCGTTGCCCGTGCGTCGCGCGTCGGCGATTTGCTCCAACAGCACGTCCATGCGCTGCGAGATGGCGGCCAGTTTTTCCATCAGCGGCTGCAACCGTTGCGTGCGCAAATCGAGCTCTTCGACCAGTCGCACCGCCTTGTGGCGGCGAAGCACCAACCGCCGCCACGCCGCGCGGCGGTCGGCGAGCGTGGCGCTGCGGCTGATGGCCGTGCGGAAATCGCGCTCGTTCTGCTTGAGCAGATGGTCGAGCGTTTTCAGATTGGGATGCAGCCGGGCCATGATCCGTTTTTTCTGCACGGCGTCGGTCACGGAGACATCGACGGTGCGATCGAGCCGCAGTTCGCCGTCGCGAACCTTTTTGAGCAAGGCGACGGCGCCCTGCAACAAAAAGTCGCTGGCCAACAGCGTCGTGCGGTAACGGCGACGCGTGCGGTCGATCTCCTTGGCCGAGGCAATCTCCTGATCGCGGGTCAAGAGCGGAATCTCGCCCATCTGCATCAGATAGATGCGCACCGGGTCGTCGATGCGATCGCCGCCCAGACTGCCCTCCAAGTCTTGATCGCCGAAATCGGCCTCGTCGTCGGCATCGTGTTCATCGTGCTCGGGCGATTCGTGTAGTTCGTCGTCCACAGGCCGGCCGGCCGTTTCATTTTCAACGAGCGGGGCCTCGTCGTCGAAGTCAAAGCCCGGCTTTGAGCGGCCCGCCGCGGCACTCGGCTTGCCGGAGTGTTTTGGACGAGCGGTGGAAGATACCTTGCGAGCATGATCGGCGTGCTTGGGAGATTTAGCCAAGGTCATAGTTCCTTTTCAAGCGAATTGGAGGTGGGCGGGCGGGCTTTTTGGTGAGCCAGCCGCGTTCGATCGTGACAGAAAGGTGTTAAAGCACGCGGAGTGCCGATCGCCGCGATTGACGCCAGCCTTTTGCCGTAAATCATTGTCTCACAACAACTTTTGTAAAACAACCCAGCCCCGGATGCCCTGCCGGCCAGGCTCGCGTGTTGCTCGATGGCAACATGGTGTTGCTGGGGTGTTGCGTGGCGGCAACACGATGTTTTCCGGCGCCTACTTGACAATTGCCGGGCAAAAGCGCTAGATTGTGGTTGCGAAGTCCTAGCCCAGGGAGGGAAGTTGGACGTGCGAAACACCAATGCAGAAGTATCCTCGCTTGGCCGGCGTGTGTCGGCCACACCGGGCGCTGGCGCGCCGTTGTTTTATGCAGAGCAACGGGCCGGCGTTCTCCACTCAATGTTTCTGTTGTGTCGAGCGGCCTGTCACCAAGGAAGCGGCATGGCCCACTCACAAAGAGTACGTAGGTCAAGTTCGCTCGTCGCGAGCGGCGTACGAATTGGCGGTTGGTAGGAAACAAACGCTTAAAGGAAGCTACAAAGTAAGGATCGATCATGGATCAGCAACTTAGCGGGCACCAACTCGGGCCCCAAATCAGCGGGCACGGCTTGGCGTCCACCCGAACCCCAACCCCCCCCATCATCGCCGAGAGCGAGGCGGCCGGCCTGGTTGACGCGCGCGACGAGTCGCGTGGCGACAAACTGGCATTGCGCATCGCTCGCGTGGTCAAGCGTCGCACGGCCGGTTCGGTGCAGAACCTGCGTGTGGAAGTTTGCCGCGAGGGAGTTTTTCTTCACGGTGAGTGCGAAACGTTCTATACGAAGCAGCTTGCGCAGCAAGCGGCGATGGACTTGGCGGATGAAAAGCCCCTGCTGAACCGCATCGCGGTTCGATAGCGGCACGCGGGCCAATATATATTCTAAGGTCAAAGCGGCGGTTTGGTTCGCTTTGCCGCCTTGCGCTTGACGACCTGGGAAGGTCGCCCTACGAAAGCCCCATGTCTAAGGTCCAGCCTGCGGCCTCCCAATCGGGACGCACCCAGCAGCGGCAAGCGACACGCGTCAGCCCGGCTCGCGGTGGGTTGTCGCCAATGTATCGCAGCGCACGATACAAGTGCTCAAGGTTGCGAACAATTCGGTCGTGGGTTTCTTTCTGCCACAATTCGCCGTCAACGCCTTTGACGGACGGCACGCTGATTTTGCGCAGGCCAGAGCCTGCTCTTGGCTGATCCGAAGGGGGCCGAGCGGCCTGCCGTGCTGGGAACTGCGGGCAGTGGAGCAGCTATAAGGGCATCTTGCGCTACCGTCGCTGAATGTCAAGTTGTCGCTTAATCTCGTGAAACTACGCACAAGGCGGATAGGACCGCGGATTTGCCGCGTTGCCTCGGATAGCCTTCCATCTTCTTCACCATCCAGGCGAGCTGGATGAGGTCGAATGCGCAACATCAAAAAGCGTATGAGTGGCTTCAAGGTGTCGTTGCTTTTTTACGCAGAGGCACGCGGAACACGATGTCGTGCGCCGGCGCGGGTTCATCGGAGGCCCCGCCCTGATCGACGCCGTCTTGGCCGATACTATAGATCCGGTAGTCGTCGTCCGTAACAACCCAACGCAGCGGCGCGCCGTCGAAAGGATCGAGCGGAACCCGCGGCAGGAAATTCGGCGCGAGGTCGTCCAGCGCGTGCGGCAATCGTCCCCGCGCCCGGCGAAATCGCTCGGCGGCCAGCGCGGTATTCGCAACGTCGCGAAGCGCCGTGCCGCGGCCGACCGCCGTGGACCACGGGCGCATGGATTGCAGCAAGTGCTTCGCAATCGGATATTTCCAGTTCGCCGACGGCGACTCGAAGGTCGCGCGGATTCTCTTTTGGGTATCCTCCATCGCTGATTGCCACGAAATCGGATCGCTCGCGGCACTGGCCGCTACAACGTCGTGCATGAGCCGCAAATAGACCGCGCGATCCTCCAAACCAAAAAACATCGATACGGCCTTCGACGGGGCCGCGCCGGCAAGCGTTTCCGGGTGATCGAATGTTTTCATGCATGTCACTCGCGCCCCAAGGAGCGCTTGCCGCAGGTGGGCGTGATAGTCGATGGCATTGAGCCGCGAACCGATCGCCGCGAGATCGCCATCCGACAGTTCATGGGTCGCCATTAGGCGCCGTAGGCAATCGAGGGCGACGTCGTCGATCGAAATGCGCACAAGCACCGCAACCAGCATAGGTTCACCATCAAAGCTCTTTGCCAGAGCAAGTAGCGTGTCGATTGCCACCGCCGCCACATGAGCATCGCCCTGGCGCGCATGGACCTCCGACTCCAATCTCAACAAGCGACAGATGGTTTGTGAGCCGCGGAACGGTTTCAAGGTAGTCGAATTGTTATACGGGAATTGCGTGGGATACCGCGCCGCCCCGCCCGCAGAGGCGGCCTCGCGCACGGTGGCTAAAAGGTCGCCGTGCTTGGCCAGAAATTGTTCCGCGGCGGCTTGATTCGGCCACGGTTCGCTGGGTTCGGGAAGCTCGCCGTTGGCGTCGGAAAGCAACGGAATCGCAGCGCTATCAGCCTTGTATTCGTCGCGCGACACCGCCTCGATCGCCGCCAGCCAGAGATCGGTGTTATCACGGCTGCCGGGCGGCAGCGAATAATGCGAGTCAATCTCCGCGGCGGTCACCGGTTGGCCTTCCGAGCGAATCTTGTCAATCTCCTCGCGCACGCGCCAGGCACTGAGGAGTAGACTAATACCAATGGCGGAAAACAAGAGCACCGCCGCCGCCGCGGACAAGCCGAGGATCATCGCGAGGCGTGAACGCCGCGGCGCGCCGGCCGGTTCTCGTTTTGGCGTCGACATTGGTTTCCTCCGCGCTTAGGGCGCCTAACATCTGTATAGATCGCCTGAACAAGGCACTAGTCAGTGGCGCCGCTGGTTACGGGACGGTTAGGGTTCGTGTAGAACTGCTGGCTGGTTAGCATTTGGTATTGTACATCGTCCCAAGAAGCACCGCCGACCAATTCACTGAAGTAGCCGTCGTCGGCCTGCCGCGAAGATCCCACGGCGCCCTCGAAGTAAAGGTTCTCCCAGCCGCCGCCAGTCAGCTCGGCCAGTTTGGTATTGTTGAGGCCGGCCGGCGCGCCCGGCTGAGGCAGTGGCGCCGCGGCGCTGCCGCCCGGCAGCGGGTAATACGCGTCAAGCAGGTCGTGAACCGCTTCGGGCGAGGTGAGGAAATCGCGCACGATACCATCGCGGTCGCCCGCGTCGCGCACGGCCAATTCGTTCTGCCAGAACGTCAATCCCCCGCCTTCGACAGCGCGGCCGAGCAGGTCTTCATAGAGAGCGTTGATCCAATCCTGAGGCGTGCCGCCCGCGTCTTGGTAAAACTCGTCGGAGCCGAGAATCGCCGACAACACGTATTTCTCGTCAGCCGACCCGGTGTGGCCGCCGGGCGAGCCTGGGTTGCCCATTTTATTGGTCCAGAAGGCCAGCCCCGCGGGCTCGGCGGGACGCCCCAGGAAAATCTGGTAGACGCTGTTAACGTAATGCTCCTTGTATTCCGGCGAATTCATAAAGCCCGACACAACGGCCTGATCGCCCAGCGCGTTCGCTTGGGCGTCGGCGAAAGCGACCCAGGCTTGAAAGCCGCCCTGATCGGGCTGGCGGCCCTGTAGTTCCTCGTACAGATTGGTAATGGCGGTGGGAACCGTGCCGTCGCCAGGCGTGCCTTGCAAGTAGGCGCCCGCTGGCACCGCCCCGAAACCGAGGTGGTTCGTGACGGTTTGGGAGGGCGGGTTTGTGTCCCCCGAGCCATTGTTCATCGACGCGGTATTCGACACGGAGCCCGAGTTCGCGCTCACGGTCGCGACGATGGTGATGGTGTCGGTTTGCCTTGGCGCGAGCGTGCCGAGATTCGCCGTGATGGTGCTGCCGCTCTGCGACCAAGTGGCGCCAGCTCCAGTGACCTGGACGCTCTGCACGTGGACGAGTCCCAGGAAATCCGTCACCATCACACCGGTCGCGTTGGTTGTGCCGGAGGCCCCGTTGCCGGCCTGAATTGTGTACACCAACTGTTCGCCCGGAGCTATTTCTTGGCTCGGTGGCGGGTTGACGGAGAGGTTCAGAGTGAGGTCGGCCGCCAGCAGCGACCGGTCTTCCAGGCGTTCGATGTTCACCGTCGGGCGATCACACGACAACCGCCGAGATGAACGTCGGCGGCCGCGCTTGCCGAATACTTTTTGCTTGCGTGACGACGGCGACCAAACGCGAAACCAACTCAACATGGCTGCTTCTCCAAGATCGAAAACAACGAGGCGTCATTTACCAGTTAAATCACGATTTGGCGTGGCCGCAAGACCACAACCGCCCTAACCGCTCCGTAGCAGGCTCGTGAGAAGTCTGGTCGTGGCCGTGGTTTACGGCCAGAACGGCACCGTCTCAAATTGCAACATGAAGGGTGGACAGTTGTAATTTCGTTTCGTCGTGGCGGCGTTGGACCGTTGATGCCACCCGCTTGCCGGGTGGAGATTCCCGTTGGCCTTCTACACCGGCGGCCTTCCTCATACCCCCGATTTGCCGCTGCTTGGCCGCCTTCGGCGGCCAAGCGGCGGAAAATCGGAGAAGGGATTGGTGGCCAACGCCCGGTGTAGACGGCCAACGTGAAAACTCTCTCGGGCAAGCCGAGGGCATCTTCAACCAACACGTCGGCAAGCCGGCTCCCGGCCATTGCGCAGGCCGGTTTCGGGTGCCAACTGTCAACTTTGAAACCCTTGAAAAACGTGAACTTGAGGCGGTGCCGCCAGAACTCTCACGAGTTCCGCTACGCTTCAGTGCGCCGCCCACCCGAGGGCGGAGGAATAATCCGGGCTAGACATCGACCGCCCCACCTTTATACTTGTCGTAAATACACGGAAAACCTTGGTTCATGCGGTCCTATGTTGATGGAATCTTTTCTCGCCGTCACGGTTTTGACGGCGTTTGTGGTAGTTGGCCTGGCGCTTGTGGGCAAGCTGCTCTTTGGCGAGTGATTCGGGCGTGGACGATTGGCAAGCCGCGGCTGAGACGTTCGGGCGACGATTTGTCGTCGTCGAACAAGCGTTTGAGGCGGCCGGGCGGCGGTTCGAGTTGCTCAAGCCGCGCAGTCCCGATGAGTTGATCAGCGAAGAAGATTTTAATCGCGACGAGCGTTTGCCTTATTGGGCCGACGTTTGGCCCTCGGCCTTGTGCCTGGCCGAGCGCATCGCGCAATTGCCGCCGGGCGGACGCTTGTTGGAGCTCGGCTGCGGCGTGGGTTTTGTCTGCGCCGTCGCCGCGGCATGTGGCTTCGAGGTGACGGCCACCGATTACTACGCTGAGGCGCTGGAGTTCACCCAGGTGAATCTGGCCAAAAACGGCCTGCCACGCGCGGCGACGCGGTTGGTCGATTGGCGCCGCTTTCCTGACGACTTGGGCCAATTTGATTGGGTCGTGGCCGCCGACGTGCTCTACGAGAAGGATTATCCGGCGCTGGTCGCCGCCGCCATCGACCGCGGCTTAAAGCCAAATGGTTGCGCGCTGGTGGCCGATCCCGGCCGCCGACACGCGATGCCGTTTGAACGAGAATGCCGCGACCGCCGGCTCTCTTTGCGACGCATCCAGCAATCGCCCTATCACAACGGCGCCGAGCGGCACATGGTCGATCTCTATGAGATTCGGCGTGGCGGTTGTTAAAGCCGCTTTGCCGGCTTTGCTCATCTTGGAGTGCGTGCGATTCATCGCCGCTTTCCCTTGTCGCGGAGCGACCTTCTTTTGATCTCAGAGCGTTTTGAATCGGCCAATTCGTCCGTTGCGTCGCGCTGGTTGTCCCGTCGTTACAAGGTCCGCGAAAACGGCTGAAAGCGGCGATGAATCGCCGTACTCCAAGACCGCCGCTGCCGCTTACTTCTGAATTGCGGTTCAAGTGTCGGGCGGCTTTGTTTGTTCGCGGCCATTACGATAGAATGAAGACGGAGCCGCCGCATGGATCAATCTCACGAACAGATGCCTTTACGCGCGCCGCTGATCGGCGGGCACAACTACGATCTTCCCATCGCCATCCGCGGCCCCATCGACCATGCCGCGGCGTGGGAGACGAGCCGCGCTCTCTGCCGCTCGTTTTCAACAATGCACCCGCAAGCCGCCGCGATGGTCGATCCACTCCATGTGTTGCAAGCCTTGAACGAGGCCAAAGTATGGTTAAACGCAACCACCAGCAGCTCGATCGCGACCGGCTGCGACAGTTGGGCGAAAGCGTTTTTACTGAAGGCGGCGAGCAAGTGTCAAAAATGGTCGACGACGTGCTGGCCGGCCGCCGGCTGAGAATCTGAGTAAACTTTACGTTCTTGACGTAAAACGCCAAATACGCCGCAGGAAACGCCGCGCCCCGTTCTTTTCACGCGGCGCGGGCCAGGAAGCCGAAGAGCGTCCTAAATAGCCTTGCGTGATGGTGGGAAAAGGAGGCTGGGCTTCCTCGCCCGTCCAGTTGTTTGGTGAAGGGCTAGGAAGCCCATCCTCCACGACGCCGCGCCCCGGAATCACGCCTGGTTATTCAGCGCATCGAACGGATGCTCGGCGCTTGTCATACAAAACGTCGCACGCGCGGCACTCCGCCGCCGGCGGCGCACGGAAGAGCGGTTTGGAACGAACATGGCCGTTCGCTCAAGACCCTGCCGAGGACCGGCCAATGCACAACAATCCATCATTCCGCGGTTTTCCGCTCGCGCTGCTGCTGGCGAGCCTGCTCATCACGGGCTGCTCCGGCCCAGGGGGATTTACGCTTTTTCCCACAGGCGATTTCCTGCTCTCTTCGACCAAGGATCTGCGCCGGAACGTGCCGCCCAATACGATTGTGCCGCGCGAACTGGATAAAACCGTGCTGGCGGCCTACGTGATTCAGCCGGGCGACGTGCTACTCGTCGAACCGGTGCAACTCGATTCGGAACTGCGTTTTCCGGCCGATCAAACCGTCTTGCCCGACGGCAGTATCGACCTAGGGCGTTTCGGCCGCCTGATCGTGGCCGGCCGCACACTGGAACAAATCGAAAGCGACGTGGCGGCCGCAGTGAGGGCCGTCGAGAAGGAGGGCGGCGCGGTCAACGTGCGGTTGGTGAATCCGCAAAGCGCCGTTTATTACGTCTTGGGCGAAGTCAGCTCGCCCGGTTCGTATCCCTTTGTCGGACGCGAGACCGTGCTCGACGCCATTTTGGCCGCGGGCGGACTGACCGATCGCGCATCGCCTTGCAACATTATTCTCAGCCGGCCGAGCGCGCCATGCGGCTGCCGCACGGTCATTCCGATTTGTTACAAACATATCGTGCAACAGGGAGATACGACCACAAACTATCAGGTGATGCCGGGCGATCGCATCTACGTGGCCACGCGCACGCTCTGGGAGGGCCTCTTTCCCACAAGCAACTGCCGCGATTGCCCTCACTGCAAAGGCAAGAAGTGCCCATGTCCGGCCGGCTGCTCAGGCGATTCGCCGACGACGACCTATTCCATACCCGAAACGGTAGTCGAGCCGGCCGGTGTGATTTCAGCCGAAGTCGTCATGCCGAAGTAAAGAACCTTGCCTGATCGTGGGAAAGGGAGGATGGCCTGCGCATAATCAGTTGTTGCGCCCCGACTTGCTTGGTACTAGATTCATTCCGCCACGATCGGGGCTTGTCCCCGTCGAGCGATGACTGACTGGCTAGATGTACGGCGCCGAACGCGCC